>JBOFLR010000256.1:0-2786 GCA_051657965.1 Dermatophilaceae bacterium | reverse complement strand
CCACCGGGCGTTCGCCGGGCTGCACCAGCCCGCCACGGTACGAGAACCACAGCAGCTGCTGCTTCTGGTCCACGTAGTAGAGGTCGCCCTTCCCGGCGCGCACCTGTGCCAGCGACGACGCCGGCCGCAGGTCGCGGCGCTCGGGGCTCCCGGCCTTGGGACCGGTTGCGCCGGAACGGTTCCAGTCCGCCGCCGCCGTGTAGACGGTCGGGCGAGCGGGACCGGCCCAGGAGACTGCCATGACGAACGAGTCACCGGGTCGGTACGCGTTGGTGATCGTGGCCTCGAACCGCTTGCTCGGAAGCGGGGTGCCCGGGAACCTCAGCACGTACTCCCCGCCCGGACGGGCGGTGAAGTGCCTCATGTTGCCCAGCATGGTCGAGACCTTGCCGTCGGCGACCGTCCAGTCACCGATCGTCCGTCCCGCTGCATCCTGACGGGTGACCTCGACGGGCCGGACGAAGCGCTCGCCCCGGGAGGCGGTGTCCACGGTGAAGCCACTCACCCCGAAGTACTCACCCGCGCAGCTCATCCCGTTCTTCCCGGCCGGTGCGACCGGGCGACACGACGCACCCGCGGTGAGGAACGGGGTGTCGTAGACCCAGTAGTTGCCTCGCGGCCCCCAGTAGCCGTGCGCGTCCAGGAGTGCGCCGGCGAGGGTCCAGTTGTCCCGCGGCCCGGCATCCTTGCGCATCGCCGGCGGCGGGAACCGGTAGCCGGCGCTGGAGTCGATGAGCAGGTTCCCCGGGTTGCGCACGAGACCCTTGTCGACCGGGGTGAGGTAGTAGTCGGTGGTCTTGAACGCCCCGCTGGACCTGCCGTCGACGAAGGGGAAGCCGACGACGACGTTGTCGGTCATGCTGAACGTGGAGTGGTAGCTGGCGAACGCCACCGGGGGCTCGTTCTCGTCCGGGCACCCGGACGCGTCGTTGAGGCTGGTGCCGACCACCAGGTGGCGGGTGATCCGCCCGTCGTCGCCGGCGCCGGAGTAGTAGGTGCCGCAGCTGTCCGCCGTGACCCACTCGGGGTAGTCGACCTCCGACACCCGGTTGCGGTACGCGCCGCCCTGGCTCTTCCAGACGGTGTTGCGCTCCAGGGCGAAGCGGACCCGGTTGCGGTCGAATCGGTCCGCGCCCTCGTCGCTCGTGGGGATGTACTTGTTCGGGGCCACGTCGCCCGCGGCGTTCGTCGGAGCCCAGTCCAGCAAGATCCCGGGCTTGCCCGAGGAGTGCGCGACGTTGCCGGTGAAGGCGCCGTGGCGCATGCGGTCCGGCTGGATCTCGACCTCGGCGTGGTCCCCGAGCGGTGTGCGCGGGAGGGCGTTCCAGAGCCCGTTGCCCTCCGTGTCGGCCGCGTGGTTGTCGACGACGTCGTTGTCGGGGTTGGTCAGCCAGAAACCGGACGAGCCGCCCTCGAACGTCCCGGCCTCGTGCTTCTGCAGCAGGCGGTCCTTCGCCGGGTTGCGCACCTTCACGGCCAGGTTGCGCGCGAACACGTTCCGTCGTTCGACGGCATCCTCGAGGAAGAACGCGTGGCCGGCGATGTCGTGGCAGATGTTGTCCTCGACCTGCACGCCGTTCACGCCGTGGAGCACGACGCAGCGGTTGGTCGACCCGGAGACGGTCGAGTTCCGGATGGAGGAGGCGTTGGCGTCGACCTCTTCTCCGGTGGGTCCTACCTCGGCGCCGGGCTCCTGGTCCGTCACCGGCCCGCTCGGCAGGTCGTCGACCGGTGCGCCGTTCTCGTCGTACCCGCCGTGGTGCAGGTGGAACGGATAGCCGCCCTTCACGCCGGCCTTGCCGACCCGGGTGAGCTCGACACCGTCGAGCCGAGCCGACGCGTCGGAGCCGACGACCATCACCGTCGCGCCGAAGCCGTCCTGCGTCCATGCGTCGTCGTCCGGCCCCTGGATCACGACGTTGCGGGTGAGGTTGCCCACCTCGGCACGCTCGTCGAGCACCGTGGGGAACGGCTCTGCGGGGGGCCGGAACTCGCGATCCGGTGTGAGACTCATGCCCGTCCGGGTGACGTGCTGCAGCTTCCCCCAGCGTGCGGCATCGAGCGGTTCCTCGATCGTCGCCGCCGTCGCGGTGACGGCGGAGACGGTGACCTGCTCGGTCTCCGAGTCGCCGTAGTGGTCGGTGGGCGCCACGACCAGGGAGTCCCCGGCCCGCCACCCCGCGGTGTCGAGGAGCCGCAGGTCCCGCGCACCCTTCGCGGCATGGTCGGAGAGCTGCGTCCACGGCACCTTCGGCGGGATGCCGTGCAGCTCCAGGCGGCCCTTGCCGGTGGCCACCACCGCTCGTGACTCCCTGTCCGCCTCGCCGGCGGCCCGGCCGGTGAGAGTGATCGTCGCCCGGTGACGGTGCGGGCGGTCGGCCGTCCCGATCTGCAGGAGACCGGTGAGCTCGACACGGCTGGCGGTGAGGGCGACGTCGCGGTCCGCCGCCACGAGCTCGCCTGCGATCCAGAGCGATCCGAGTGGCGGGGTCGCGACGTCGAGCACGATGGAGCGGCCGTCAGGGATGGTCACGTCGTCCCCGGGGCCTGGTGTCCGGCCACCGACCCAGGTGCTCGAGTCGGACCAGCGGGCCACGGATGACGTGGACGGCGCCTTGGCCTGCAACGCGTCCGCCGGAGGCACCGAGCCGTGCTTGTGCCTTGCGTGACCTGGTGTGCCCGCGACCAGGCCCGGAGGGACCGGGACGTCGGTCGGGAGCAGGCGCGCCGACACCACCAGCCCGCTGATCAACAGGACGCCGGACAGGACCGCGACGATGCGTCTG
>JBOFLR010000255.1:0-23005 GCA_051657965.1 Dermatophilaceae bacterium | reverse complement strand
TGGCCCTCGTAGTCGGAGAGCGACCGGTCCTCACCGGCGAGTGTCGCGGCGGTGAAGTCGGAGAGTGTCGTCATGAGCACATCGTCACACGGCGCGCTGTACGGAGTACGGGTGGTCTGCTGCGCGCAGCCGAGCGGGCGTCACCCTGCTCCGCTGCTGCGCTACCCTGGCCCGCATGACCCGGCGACTGCTCCTTACCTAGCCGCGCCGGCCCCGGCCCGCGCGGCGACCCCTCCTCTGCGAGGGGTTTTTTCATGGGCGCAGCCCCGACCACGAGCACGGACGACGACGAGGACGAGATGAGCGAGACGCCGTACCGGTACACCGCCGAGCTGGCCGGACGCATCGAGGTCTCCTGGCAGGACCGGTGGCACGAGGAAGGCACCTTCCGCGCGCCGAACCCGGCTGGGCCGTGGGCCGACCCCGACGCCGTCACGACGCACGACGGCGCGATGTTCGTGCTCGATATGTTCCCGTACCCGAGCGGCAAGGGGCTGCACATCGGCCATCCGCTCGGCTACATCGCCACCGACGTCGTCGCCCGGTTCAACCGGATGCTCGGGAAGAACGTGCTGTACTCCCTCGGCTACGACGCGTTCGGTCTGCCCGCCGAGCAGTACGCCGTGCAGACCGGCCAGCACCCGCGTAAGACCACCGAGGACAACATCGTCGTCATGGCGCGCCAGCTGCGCCGGTTGGGGATGAGCCACGACGACCGGCGCGCCATCCGCACCATCGACCCCGACTACTACCGGTGGACCCAGTGGATCTTCCTCCGCATCCGCGACTCCTGGTATGACCCGGATGCCGTCCGCCCCGACGGTGGCCGCGGCCGGGCCCGCCCGATCGGCGACCTCGTCGCCCAGTTCGAGGCCGGCGAGCGCGGCGCCCCGGACGGGCGGCCGTGGGCCGGGCTCTCGGATGCAGAGCGCGCGCACGTCCTCGACGGGTACCGGCTCGCGTACACGAGTCAGGCGCCGGTGAACTGGGCGCCGGGTCTGGGCACCGTGCTGTCCAACGAGGAGGTCACGAGCGACGGGCGCAGCGAGCGCGGCAACTTCCCGGTGTTCACGAAGGACCTGCGCCAGTGGATGATGCGCATCACCGCGTACGCCGACCGGCTCGCCGACGACCTCGACCGGGTGGACTGGCCCGAGAAGGTCAAGGTCATGCAGCGCAACTGGATCGGGCGCAGCGAGGGCGCGCGGGTCACCTTCCCCCTGACAGCGGCAACGCGCGCGGATGACGCGGCCCCCGGCTCCATTGCCGCCACCGCGTCATCCACCGCCCGAGCACGCGACGAGTCGGACGGCTCCGCGCGCTCCTCGGCGGGGATCGAGGTGTTCACCACCCGCCCGGACACGCTGTTCGGGGCGACCTTCATGGTGCTCGCCCCGGAGCACCCGCTCGTCGACGCGCTCGTCCCTGACGGCGGGTGGCCCGAGCGCACCAAGGACGCCTGGACCGGCGGCGCGGCGACCCCGCGCGAGGCAGTCGACGCCTACCGCCTGGTCGCCTCGCGCCGCAGCGACCTCGAGCGGCAGACCGAGAGCAAGGACAAGACCGGTGTCTTCACCGGCGGCTGGGCGACCAACCCGGTGACCGGTGGGCGGATCCCGGTCTTCGTCGCCGACTACGTCCTCATGGGCTACGGCACCGGCGCGATCATGGCGGTGCCCGGTCAGGACCAGCGGGACTGGGACTTCGCCGAGGCCTTCGACCTGCCGATCGTTCGCACCGTGCAGCCGGCCCCGGGCCACGACGAGTCGACGGCGTTCACCGGCGAGGGCCCGGCGATCAACTCCAGCAACGACGAGGTGAGCCTGGACGGCCTGGGCGTCGCGGAGGCGAAGGCGCGCGTCATCCGCTACCTGGAGGACAGGGGCCTCGGCGCGGCGACGGTCACGTACAAGCTGCGGGACTGGCTGTTCAGCCGGCAGCGGTACTGGGGCGAGCCCTTCCCGGTCGTCTTCGACGAGGATGGCGTGGCGCACTCGCTGCCCGACGCGATGCTGCCGGTCGAGCTACCCGACGTGCCCGACTACAGCCCGAAGACCTTCGACCCCGACGACAACAGCAGCGAGCCCGAGGCGCCGCTGTCGCGGGCGACCGAGTGGGTGGACGTCGAGCTCGACCTCGGCGACGGCCGCGGCCCGCGCCGGTTCCGGCGCGAGACCAACACCATGCCGAACTGGGCCGGCTCGTGCTGGTACTACCTGCGCTACCTCGACCCTGCCAACGACGGCGCGCTGGTCGACCCCGAGAACGAGCGCTACTGGATCGGGCCCCAGCCCGAGCCGGTCCCCGGCGCCCCGGCCGGGAGCCGCGACCCCGGCGGGGTCGACCTCTACGTCGGCGGCGTCGAGCACGCCGTGCTGCACCTGCTCTACGCCCGCTTCTGGCACAAGGTGCTGCACGACCTCGGGCACGTGAGCAGCGAGGAGCCGTTCCGCACCTACTTCAGCCAGGGCTACATCCAGGCCCCGGCCTACGTCGACGCGCGCGGGCAGTACGTCGAGGCGAGCGAGGTGGAGGAGTCCGTCGACGCGGACGGGCAGCCGGTCTTCAGCTGGCACGGGCAGCCGGTGAGCCGCGAGTTCGGCAAGGTCGGGAAGTCGCTGAAGAACATGATCAGCCCCGACGACATGTACGCCCGGTACGGCGCCGACACCTTCCGCCTCTACGAGATGGGGATGGGCCCGCTGGAGACGAGCAAGCCGTGGGAGACCCGGGCAGTCGTCGGCAGCCAGCGGTTCCTGCAACGCTTGTGGCGCAACGTGGTCGACGAGGAGACCGGCGAGGTTCGGGTCGTCGACGCACCGCTCGACCCGGACATCGCGCGGGTGCTGCACCGCACCATCGACGCCGTGCGCACCGACTACTCCACGCTCGGCTTCAACACCGCGATCGCCCGGCTCACCGAGCTGAACAACGCGCTGACCAAGCTCGAGGGCGGGGTGCCGCGGGGGGCGGCCGAAGCCCTCGTACTCATGGTCTCCCCGCTGGCCCCGCACGTCGGCGAGGAGCTGTGGGCGCGGCTCGGCCACGAGCGCTCGCTGGCGTTCGAGCCGTTCCCCGTCGCCGATCCGGCCCTGCTCGTCGAGGACACCGTCACCTGCGTGGTGCAGGTGCGGGGCAAGGTGCGGGACCGGCTCGAGGTGGCGTCCGACATCACCGAGGACGCCCTGCGCGAGCTCGCCCTCGCGAGCCCGAAGGTGCAGGCGTCGGTGCCGGACGGCATCCGCACCGTGGTCGTCCGCGCGCCGAAGCTCGTCAACGTCGTCCCCGCCTAGCCGGCCTGGGATGACGGCCGGCGTGGGATGACGGTCGGCCGGGTCAGGCGCGGTCGAGGCGCAACGCCCGGCGAGGGCAGGCGGTGACGGCCTCGCGTGCGTGACGAAGCTGGGCCTCGCTCACCGGTCCGGTGACCACCGGGTATCCCCACGGGTCGAGCAGCACCCGTTCGGGGAGCAGCTCCGCGCACAGGCCGTGCGCCTGGCACTGCTGCCAGTCGACGACGAGCACGTGCTGCCGGCGGTCGCGTCGCGAGCTCACGAGACCGCCGTCCGCGGCTGCCGGGCGCAGCGGCATCCGCCGTCGAGGTGCACGGCGACCTCGGTCTCGAGGCGGGTGAGCAGCGAGCCGACCAGGCGCACGGTGCCGTCCGGGTGGGCGCAGGCGCCGCGCCCGTCGACCAGGCCGGCCAGCTCCCGGATACGGGCCCGGGTGTCGGCGCCGCCGTCGAGCGCCGACAGCTCCTGGGCGAGCGCCGGCAGCCCGAGCCGGCACGGACCGCAGCGGCCGGCGCTCTCGGTCGCCAGGTAGGCGACATAGCGGGCGGTCTCGTGCACCGGGCATCCGCCGTCGCGCAGGGTGAGCACGACGCCCGCCCCCAGCGTCACGCCGGGCAGGCTCGGCACGACGCCCGACCAGGTGAGCCGCCGCAGGTGCTCGGGCCGCAGCCAGGCGCCGTGGAAGCCGCCGAGGAGCGCCGGCGCCTCCAGCGCGGCGTCGTCGAGGAGCCCGGATGCCGGGCTGCCGTGCGCCACCTCGGCCACCCGGACGTCCCGGAACCGCCCGTCGTGCCCGGGTGGGCCGGTCAGGGTCAACAGCGTGGTGCCCGGTTCACCGGGTGCACCGAATGCGGTGTACGCATCGACGCCGGCGCGGACCAGCGCGGCGAGCTGGGCGAGCGACTCGGCGTTCGACAACAGCGTCGGGCGACCGCGGACGCCGCTCACCGCCTCCGGCTCGCGAGAGGTCACCGGCAGGTTCGCGCGGCCGGACAGCAGCTCGACCACCGCACGCGCCTGCCCCGAGACGAACCCTCCTGCCGTCGTGTGGTGCTGCCAGGACACCCCGTCGTCGCGCTGCGAGATCGCGGCTGCCAGCGCCGTCCCACCCCAGGGGCGTTCGGCCGAGGTGACCACGTGCACCTCGCGCGTTCGCAGCGCCCGAGCGGCGAGCACCGCTCCGTCGAGCACGAGGTGGGGCGCCACCTGGAGGAGTGCGGTGTCCTTCGCGCTGGCGGGTTCGCCCTCGGCGGCGTTGACCACGACCACCGGTCGCCGCGTGCCGGCCCGACCTCGCGCCCGGTCGACCGCACGCAGCTTGCGGGCCAGGGGGAACCCGGCGCCGCCGCGTCCACGGACGGCCGCCTCGCGGGTGAGCGCCAGCAGCTGGCGCAGCCTGATGGCGGGCAGTGCGCCGACCCGGTCACGGTGCGCCGACAGGTCGGTGCCGTCGCGCACTCCGGCGAGCAGCAGCGGCCCGACCTTCACCGCGACGGACCTGGCCGGGTGGATCACGGCGACCGCCGCCCACCCGATGCCGCACGTCGCCGGCCACTTGACGCGGCGCGCCGGCGCCGCTCGCCGGCCGTCCTTTCGCGCGAGGTGGCCTCAGGCGAGGTGTCCTCGGATGACGCGTGACGTCGCCGCGCGCCGCGGGTGGCGGGGGCTCCGGCTGCTGAAGAGACCGGCCCGACGTGCCCGGCCGGGACGGTGGCGGCAGTGTCGGCAGCTCGCCCAGAGCGCACGAGGTCGATGACGCGCACCAGCGCTGCCACCACCACGGCCGCCCCCGAGGCGACGTAGCCGGCGATCAGCCACGAGCTCCCGGAGTCGGTGCCGATGCCGATGCCGTGCACGAATCCGGCCAGCCAGGCGGCGTAGGCGGTGAGGTGCACGGCCGACCACAGCCGGTGCGGCAGTCGGCTGCGCACCAGGGAGGTCGCGACGACGAGAACGAGCAGGTCGAGTGCCAGGACGCCGATGCCGAGCCAGAGCGGCTGGTAGCTGCTGCCGACGGGGACGAGCACCTGCCACCAGCGGATGTCGACGTACTCGTCGACGACGGCCGAGCCCGCATGCACCACGAGGAGGAGCACCGCCAGACCGGCGAGCGTGCGGTGCAGACCCTGGGTGACGAACCGCGGCCAGGTCGGCCGGGTGGTGCGCCGGGTGGCGAGCACGCCGAACACCGTGGTCAGCGTCATCACCGCGAGGAGCACCACCCCGGTGCCGCGGTTGGCGTACCACAGCACCGACGTCGTCACCGGTTCACCTCGATGCCGGCGGCGTCCCAGGCCGGTGTACGCACGACGCGTCCGTCGTCGGCGACCAGTCGCGCGGCGACCCGCCGGCGGGCGAGCCAGCCCGGTGCCGCCCCTCCGAGGACCACGGCGGCAGTACTCGCGGTGTTGGCGGCGGCAGCGGTATGACCCAGGGCGGTCACCGTGCGCCAGGGACCGGTGGCGGGAGCTCCGGTGCGGGGGTCGACCAGGTGGTGCCACTGGCGTCCGCCCTTCCGCCACCGCCGCGCCGAGGTGCTCGACGTGGCCAGGCCGCCGTGCCGCAGGGTCACCTCGGCGCGCTCACCGCCGGCGGCGAGGTCGGCCCTGCTGTGGCCGACGACCACCCGGTGCGCTGCCGCGGACGGCCCGGCCACCCGCAGGTCTCCTCCCACCCCGACGAGGACCGGAGCCCTCAGCTCGCGGGCGACGGTGAGCGCCGCGAGGTCTGCCGCGAGCCCCTTGCCGGTCGCGCCGAGGTCGAGAGCCACCCCCGGCGGGACGGTGAGGGTGTCATCGGTGACCACGACATCGGCCCAGGATGCCGCTCGCGCCGGTATCGAGGCGGGGGAGGGGTCGTCGGCCGGCACCAGCTCGAAGGTGCGGTCGTAGCCGGCACCAACCAGCACGCCGCCGAGGGTGGGGTCGACCAGGCCGTCCGTCGCGTGTGCCGCCTCGAGCGCCAGCCGTACCGCGGCCACCGTCACCGGGGTGACGGTCACCGGCCGCCCTGCGGTGGTGTTGGCCCGCTCCAGGTCGCTGTCCGGTCGGAAGCGGCTGTACGCCGCGTCGACCTCGGCGAGTACCTCCTCGACGATGCGGACGGCGTCGTCGAGCACGTCGGTGGCGGTGCTCACCTCGACGTAGGTGCCGAGCGCCGTCCAGGACCTCGTCTCGCGGCGTGCGTGCGGGTCGGCGGCGGGCCGGCGGCCCGGCGCGCCGACCAGGGTCATGACCCCGTGCTCGTCGCCGTGGGGGTGGGCTCGGGTGGGGGAGGGGGCGGTGTGCTGGGCGGCGGTGCCGGAGTCGGGTCGGGTGCCGGTGTCGCGGTCGGTGAGCCGCCCGAACTGCCGGAGCCGCCCGAACCGCCGGACCCCCCTGGGTTGCCCGAACCGCCCGAACCGCCCGAGCTGCCTGAACCGCCGGACTCCCCGGACCCGCCCGCGTTCCCTGCTGGCTCCTCCGAGCCGTCGGCTGGCTCCTCGGTCGGCTCGGCTCCCGGTGTCGCCGCACCCGCTCCCGAGGCCTCGACCAGGACCTCTGGTCCGATCACGGTGCGGGTGGGGCGTGGTGTGGTGACGGTGACGGGATTCTTGCGGGCCCACTCCACCAGTGCGGAGTGGTGCTCGCGTGTGGCCTTCGCCTGGGCCGCGGCCTTCGCCGTGGCCTCGGCCACCTCCTCGTCATGACTCTCCCGCGCCGCGACCGCTGCGGCGGCACCGGTGGAGCCGACGGCGGCGGCGGCGAGGGTGCCGCTGAGGACACCGAGCAGCAGACGGGAGCGGTCGCGCTGGCGGGTGCTGAGCACTGGTCGCACGTGCTCGCCTCTCTTCGGGGAACGGGCGGGGACCAGGCTGACACGTGCATCACCAGTGGTGCGGGCGAATCGGGGCAGCCTCGTCCGGACGGCCGAGTGTATCGTCAGCCGCCATCGGTGTCGCGAACCGAGGTGCGGCCCAGGTCTGTCGGGCCGGCGGCAGCGGCATCCCCGTCTCGACTCCGACCGGGACGCGACCGATGGTCCGACGCCGTGCCGAGATGTCCATGAGTTGGAGGCCCAGGTGTCGACGATCAGAGCGGTGGTGGTCGGGGTGCTCGCCGGGCTCGGGCTCGCCGTCCTGGCGTACCTGACGTTGTCACCGTCGGATCCCGTGCCGAGCCCCGCGCCGCCCACGTCGCTGCCGGTGCCCCGCGCGACGACCACCGTGCCCGCCCCCTGCCCGAGCCCGGCGGTGGTCCGAGGTGGCGCGTGTGTCACCACGGCCCCCGGGCCGACCGTCACGGTGACGCCCGGCGGCTGATACCGGCCGTTCGGCCTGCATCGTCCGGGCGGTCCGTCCGTCTCGCGTCGTGGATGCCGGATGACGCGTCCGGCCCTCGCGCCGTAGCGTTCTCGCCCGAACGGTCATGAGCGCCAGCGCCAAGCCCCGGCTCGCTGGCCGGCAACCCTCCTCCGCGGTGGGGTGCTCCGGGTGACGACCAGGTCGGCGTCGCAGTGGCGTCGGCAAGCGCGGTCCCCGGTCGGAGCCGAGGTCCACGAGGCACCGGGAGCCGAGATGACCATCGCCCACACCCACCGTCCCGCGGATGTCGACGCCGCCCGCACGACCGAGGCCGTGCGTGTCGCCACGCGACACCGTGTCCCTCCTCGGCTCCGTCGCTCCGCGGCATCCGAACCCGGACACGGACACGAGTCGACCGGACCGACGGAACACGTCGCGGCGGACCCGACGTCGTGGACGTCCTCACCCACCGGGCCGACCGAACGCGTCGTGGCGGACCCGGCCTCGCGGATGTCCTCACCCATCGGGTCGGCCGCGCACGTGCCGGCGGCCTCGGCTCCCCTGACGTTCTCGGCCACCGGGTCGCCGATCGGTGGTGCGGATGCCGACGAGCGCGGGGCCGAGCTGCCGGGCGTCATCCGGCCCGAACCGGTGCCGACGGTGTGGGGGACGGACGTCGAGTACGCCGACCTCGACCACGCCGCGTCCGCTCCGCCACTGGAGCGGGTGGCCCGGGCGGTCGAGCTCGCCACCCGGACGTACTCGAGCGTGCACCGCGGCACCGGCTGGACCTCGCGCATCACCAGCCGGTACTACGAGGCGGCGCGTGTGGAGGTGATGCGGTTCGTCGGCGGGCGCGAGGACGACGTCGCGGTGTTCACCCGCAACACCACCGATGCCGTGAACCTGCTCGCCCGGACCCTTCCGCGCGGCACGAGTGCGGTCGTCTTCGAGTCCGAGCACCACGCGAGCCTGCTGCCCTGGCCGGCCGGCTCCACGGTGCGTCTCCCGGTGCCGGGCAGCACCGTCGACGCCGAGCTGCTCCTGGACGACGCGCTTCGCTCGCTCCCCGCCGGCACCGGCGGCCGGCCACACCCGACTCTGGTCGTGCTGTCCGCGGCGTCGAACGTCACCGGGGAGCTGTGGCCGGTGCGGAGGCTGACCGAGCTGGCTCACCGGCACGGCGCCCGGGTGCTCGTCGACGCAGCCCAGCTGGTGGCGCACCGGCCGGTCGATCTCGCCGACCTCGGCGCCGACTGGCTGGTGTTCTCCGGTCACAAGCTGCACGCGCCGTACGGTGCGGGCGCCCTGGTGGGCCGGCGTGACTGGCTGGATGCCGCCCCGCCCTACCTCGCCGGGGGCGGTGCGACCTCGTCGGTGACGGAGCGCGGCACGACGTGGGCCACCGGCGCTGCCCGGCACGAGGCCGGTACCCCCAACGTGCTCGGCGCGGTGGCCCTGGCCGCGGCGTGCGCCACCGTCCGTGAGCATCGAGCGGCGATCGAGACGCACGAGGCCCGGCTGACCGCCCGTCTGCTGGACGGGCTGCGCGCGATCGAGGGTGTGCGCACGTACTCGCTGTTCGCGGGGACGCACGAGCGCGTTCCGGTGGCCACGTTCACCGTCGACGGTCTGGACAGCGCACTCGTGGCCGCAGCCCTGTCGGCCGAGCACGGCATCGGGGTGCGCGCCGGGAAGTTCTGCGCCCACCTGCTCGTCGACGCCCTCCTCGACGACGGCGACACCGGCCACGGCACGGCGGTCCGGGCGAGCGCCGGCCTGGCCACCACCGAGGAGCACGTCGACCGGTTGCTCGGCGCCGTCGCCGACCTGGCCGGCCGCGGTCCGCGGGCCGAGTACCGGCACGACCCGGTGCACGGATGGCGCCCGGTGGACGACCCGCGCGACGCGGAGGTGCCGCTGCCCTGGTGAATCTCGGGCCGACGGTCACCGGAGATCGCACCTACGCGGGATCCGACCAGGTCCATCACGAGGCCGATCCGACGGTAGGACGCCACATCGACGACAGGGCGCCGCTGGGACGACGACATCGTCCGAGCGGCGCCCGGTCGTTCCGCATTCGGCGGTCAGGGGAGCGGCACCGGCATCCACCCCCGGACGGACTCGGCTGCCTTCTCGGCCAGCGAGAGGGAGTCCTGACCGGTGGAGAAGCTCCTCGTCGACGCGGCCGACGGGATGAGGAACTCGACCGGGACGGCGGCGCAGGCGGCCTCGACCGGATCTCCGGCGACGAAGCTGCCGACCACGTCAGCGCCGCACTCGCCGAGCGCACTCGCCGGGTCGTGGCCGACCGCGGCGCCCTCGACGACCGTGGTGTCCTGGACGACCTCCTCGATCTGTCTCCCGAACGCGACAGGAGTGATGGGGTCGAACCGTCCGGCGACGACCAGGGTCCGCGTCGATCCCGAGCCCGGCTCAGGACCGTAGGTGTCGGGGTCGGCGGCAGGCACGTCCCAGATGGCGCACTGGTCGGCCGTCGTGAGTCCCTCGTCCGCCCCGAAGCCCACCTGAACGGCGGGCTGGGTCTGCGCCACGCGCGCTGCCAGGGCCTCGGTGTCGAGCGATGCCTGCTCCTCGGCGCAGACCACCGAGAGGAACATCCCGTCGGCGATGCCGAAGCCGCCGGAGAGCAGCTCGTCGAGCTGGGCGACCCGCTCGAGGGAGCCGGAGTCGGCCGTGGCCGTGGCGATCGGAACCTGGCCGGCGAGGCTGGCGAAGACCAGCTGGTAGACGAAACCGATGAAGCGAGCGCCGGTGATGGTCGTCGTCTTCTCCGTGTTGTCGACCAGGCTGGTGTAGGTCACCTCCTGCGGCGTCTCCTCGAGCCGGCTGACCACCCGGTCCAGCGTTCCGCGGACGTCGCCGAACGTCTCGGCGCAGGTGGTGTCGGCGGCGCAGTCCGCGTAGAGCGAGTCGAGCGCGCCCTGCAAGCTGGTCGGCTGCGTCTCGAGGTAGTTCTCCCCGGAGACCGGCGAGTTCAGCACGACGTCCTCGATCCACCCGGTATCCCATCGGGTGGTCTGGTAGGCGAGCTTGGCTCCGTACGACGTGCCGAACAGCGTCACGGTCGGCAGTCGCAGCGCCGAGCGGAGGACGAAGAGGTCGATGGAGTTCGCCTGCGTCGTGTACGCCGACAGGTCCACGTCGGCGTCGAGCAGGTCCTCCCGGCACTGCTTCACCTGGGTCTCGTCGGCCAGGCCGTCCGGGCAGGTCAGCGCAGGCACGCTCGCTCCCGTGCCGCGCTGGTCGACGAACACGAGGTCGCGACTGGCCCGTACCCGCTTCTCGGCGTTGTCCTCGTCACCGCCGAGAGTGGTGGCGACGAACTGGGTGATGCCCTGACCGGGGCCACCGGCGAGCTGGATCGACGCAGCGGCACCGCCCGGCTCGGGCGACGGGCTCTCGAGCTTGACGAACGCCAGCTTGACGGTGCGCGCGTTCAGCCGGTCGTAGCGCTCGGGCACAGCGAGGTACCCGCACTGCGCCGTGGTGCCCTCGACCTCGCCCTCGGGCAGGATCGGCGTGTCGCCTCGCTGCAGCTCGGCGCAGGGCACGGTGGCGGGCCGGGCGAGTGTCGCTCGGGTGAGGTTGGCGGTCACCACCGCCCGGTTCACCTGCTGCGTTCTCGCGACCTCGGCCGAGATCTTCGCGATGGCCCGAACGGTCGCGACGTCACCGGTCGCGGGGGTCGCCGGCCCGCCGGAGCCGGTCGTCCCCGCAGCCGCGGGGGTCATCCCCGCGACCAGGGCTGCGGACAGGGCTGCGAGCGCAGTGGTGCGTCGCCATCTGGTCATCTCGGTCGAGCTCCCTCGTGGGTGTCGGGTGGTTCCTGTCGGTCCTCCTCGTCGAACGTATCGAGACTCAGCGGGTCGCTGAATGGGTACTTCCGCCGAGGCCCACCGACGTCGAGGCGCCTCGACGAGCCACGGTGCGTGCGGTGTCGGGCTCGGTCTCACGGACGAGACGGCGATCCGGGTACGGGCCCAGCGGTCCGGCGATCCAGCGCCGTGTTGCGTTCCCGGCGACATCACCGGAAGGGTGTGGGTACGACATGGGTGCGTTCGTCATCCACATCCCGAGGAGGACCCGTGGCTCAGCTCGACACCAGCCAGCTGCTCGCCGAGCTCGAACCGGTGGTCGCGACCAACCTCGACCGGCACCTCGCCGCGGCCCAGGAGTGGATGCCGCACGAGTACGTGCCGTGGAGCCTCGGCCGCGACTTCGCCGAACTCGGCGGCGAACCGTGGTCGGTCGAGCAGAGCCAGCTCTCACCGATCGCGCGCACCGCGCTCGAGGTCAACCTCCTCACCGAGGACAACCTGCCGAGCTATCACCGGGAGATCGACCGCGCCTTCGGGCGCGACAGCGCCTGGGGTCAGTGGGTGAACCGGTGGACCGCCGAGGAGGGTCGGCACGCGTTCTGCATCCGCGACTACCTGCTCGTCACTCGTGGCGTCGACCCCGACGAGCTGGAACGTGCCCGGATGGAGACGATGGAGACCGGCTACGACTCCGACGACAAGGAGCTGCTCGGGGTCTGTGCCTACGTCTCCTTCCAGGAGCTCGCCACCCGGGTCTCGCACCGCAACACCGGCCGCTACACCGACGAGCCGGTGGCCGAGAAGCTACTCACCCGAGTGGCCAAGGACGAGAACCTGCACATGATCTTCTACCGCAACATCGTGCAGGCCGCGCTCGAGTTGGTACCCGACCAGACCATGCGAGCGATCACCGAGGAGGTCAAGACGTTCCAGATGCCGGGGTCGATCATCCCGGGTTTCGGTCGCAAGGCGGTGCAGATCGCCATGGCCGGCATCTACGACCTGCGCATCCACCACGACGACATCGTGGCGCCGCTGCTGCGGCAGTGGGGGGTCTGGGAGCTCGAGGGCCTCGGGGCGGACGGCGAGGCCGCCCGCGAGGAGCTGGCCGCCGCCGTCGGTGCGCTCGACGCCGAGGCGGCCCGTTTCGTCGAGAAACGTGCGGAGCGGGAGGCCAGGCTCGCCGCCCGCCGGGCCTGACACACCGGGCCTGACACACCGGCCTGACACACCGGCCTGACACATACTGGGCCCGACACATACCGGCCCGACCTGCCGGGCCGGACCTCGCTGCAGCCGGTGTGCCGGTGTCCGACCACTAGCCTGCAAGCGTGCCCACCGCGCTCGTCACCGACTCCACGGCCTACCTGCCGGATGGTCTCGCCGACCGGTTCGGTGTTCGCGTCGTCCCGCTGCACGTCGTCATCGGTGGCCGGGAGCATCGCGAGGGCGTCGACATCGAGGCCGGCGCAGTCGCCGAGGCGCTGCGGGGCTTCACCCCGGTGTCGACGTCGCGGCCGTCACCGGCTGCGTTCCTCCAGGCCTACGAGGCGTGCGCAGCGACCGGCGCCGACGCGGTGGTGTCGGTCCATCTCTCGCGAGCGATGTCGGGCACCATCGGAGGAGCCGAGCTCGCTGCCGCCCGGTCGCCGGTGCCGGTCACCGTCGTCGACTCCCGGTCACTGGGGATGGCGATGGGCCACGCGGTGCTCGCCGGGGCGCGAGCCGCGGCCAGTGGCGCCGGTGCCGGGGACGTGGCCCGACTCGTCGAGGCGACGTGTGCGTCATCCACGGTGGTGTTCTACGTCGACACGCTCGAGTACCTCCGGCGCGGCGGCCGGATCGGCACGGCGGGCGCGTTGCTCGGCTCCGCGCTCGCGATCAAGCCCATCCTCGGGCTGCGGGACGGGCAGATCGTGCCGCTCGAGAAGGTCCGCACCTCGGGTCGGGCCATCGCCCGGCTCGAGGAGCTCGCCGCCGACGCGGTGGCCGGGCTGCCCGCCGGTGCGACCGGTGCCGATGTCGCCGTGCACCACCTCGACTCCCCGGAGCGAGCCACCCGGCTGGCCGACCGGTTGCGGGCTCGTCTGGTCGAACGAGCCGATGCCGGGCCGACCCGACGAGTCGATGTCGGGCTGGTCGAGCTGGGAGCGGTGGTCGGGGCCCACGTGGGGCCGGGCACGCTCGCGGTCGCGATCGTGCCGCGACTCGCCCACTGAGGCCATGCACCCGCCGGCCCTGCTCGTGATGGTGGTGTCCGCCATGGCGGGGTTCGTCGTGGGGGCGGTGAACCCGGCGGTGCTCGTGGCGCGGGCCCTCGGTCGTGACCTGCGGACGGCGGGTTCGGGCAACCCGGGCGCGACGAACGCGGGACGGGTGCTCGGGCGCCGGTGGGGGGCGCTCGTGCTCGCGCTCGACGTGCTGAAGGCCTACCTGCCGACCGTCGTCGTGTTCGGGGCGGTGGGCACCCTTGCGGCGCTCGTCACCGGGCTCGCCGTCGTGCTGGGCCACGCGTACAGCCCGTTCCTCCGCGGCCGGGGAGGAAAGGGGGCGGCGTGTGCGCTCGGGGCGGTGACGGCCGTGCAGCCCTGGCTCGGGCTCGTCGTCGTCGTGATGTTCGTGATCGCCAACGCGGCGTTGCGGTTCGTGGGCGAGGCGTCGGTGACCACCGCCGCGGGGGTGCTCGCGGTCGGTGTGGCGGGCGCCGCCGGTGCCGTCCCCGGCGTGTCGCGGATGGTCGGGGGGTGGTTGGTGCTCCTGTGCCTGGTCGTGCTCCTGCGACACCGGCACAACATCCTGGGCTGGAGGGCACGCCTCACTCGACCTGGGTCGTGACCGGGCGAGCACCGTCGGTCAGCCGGATGGCGTGGACCGGTGTCCGGACACGGCCGGCGCGGACCACAGGGCCGGGTCGCGCAGCCGGGGTGGATGCCGGGCCTGCGGACCGGGGCCGGGCTGGCACCGTGGACACCACCACGTGCGACGATTGCCGGGGTCGCCCGGCAGCTCGGCCACGACCCGCACGATGGTGCCGCATCGTGGACACGGCCGCCCGGCTCGGCCGACGACCCAGTGGCGCTCCCCTCGCCGGAGGTCGCCCGTGGTGACCTGGTAGGCGCCGTCGACCGTGGCCGACCGGTGTAGGCATCGCGCCGCGAGCTCGACGGCCTCGGCCGGCGGCACCTCACCGGCGGGGGTCCACGGGCTGCGGCCGAGGAGGAAGCACAGCTCGTTGGCCCACAGGTTCCCGAGCCCGGCGAGCACCCGCTGGTCGAGAAGTGCCGAGACCAGCGCGCGCCCCGGCGCTCTCCCGAATCGGCGAGCAGCCTCGCCGGCATCCCAGTCGGCACGGAGTGGGTCCGGCCCGAGGTGCCCGATCACGAGGCGCTCGTCGCCGGTGCGGACCAGGTCGACGACCGGCAGCCGCAGGCCGTGCGCGGTCTCGCCGCCGACCACGGTGAGCAGCACCCGGATCTCGTGGTCGAGCCGGCGGGGCAGCCGGCGGCCGGGCCGGGTCACCGTCCACTCACCCTGCATCCGGAGATGGGTGTGCAGGGTGAGGCCGCCGTCGAAGCGGGTGAGCAGGTGCTTCCCGTGGGTGTCGTGCCCGAGCAGGCGGCGCCCGGCGAGGTCGGCGCCCGCGTGGCGCGGCACCCGCAGCTCGGACCGCGTCACGACGGCACCCTGCAGCCGGGCGTCGAGACGGCGGGCCAGACGATAGACGGTGTCTCCCTCCGGCATCCGGCCATCCTGCCCGGGCCCTCCGACAGCCGGTGGGAACGGCTGGGCACACCGGCTCCCGTCGACCCTGCCGACGGGCGGCATCCACTCGTCCACAGGGCGCCCCTGCCGGTCCGGTTCTCCACAGTCCGGCAAGGTTCTGGATGACGCCCGCGCGCCGGCCCGCGCGACGCACCTAGCGTCGCGGCATGCCTCGACGACACGACCTCGACGCCGTGTCGGTGCGCGCGCTCACGTATCTCCGGTCGGCTCGAGGCGGGTACGTCCCGACGGCGCGTGAGCTCGCCCCGGCGTCGGCCGATCCCGATCCGACAGCCGCCCGCCCGGTCCCGACGTCGGCCGACCCCGTCGCAGCGGCACCGGACGGTGGACTCGGCCGCCATCGACGCCACCGTCCGGCCGCCGGATGGGTGCAGCTGCCCTCGGCGCTCGTCGGCGCCCGGTGGCAGCCGGGCCGAGCGGCCGTTCTCGGTGTGGTCCTCGCGGTCTTCGCCGTCGTCGCGGTCCTCGGCCTGCGGGTCGCGTGGGCGGGCACGCGATCCGATGACCCGATCTCCGCTCCCGGCGACGGCCCTCGCGCCGGGGCGACGGGCGTGACGACCGGCGCGGTGCCGGTGGGCGCGCCGCCGCCGACGGCACCGGTGCAGCCTCCGCCAGCCGGCGGCCCGGACGGAGCATCCGCGCGCCCGCCGAGTACCTCGGCGAGCGGTGTGGCTGTGGTGCACGTCGTCGGTCAGGTCCGCCGCCCCGGGGTCTACCGGCTGCCACACGGCTCGCGAGTCTCGGATGCGGTCGCCGCGGCTCAGGGGGCCACGACCAGGGCGGATGTCGCGCGCGTCAACCTGGCCCGGGTGCTGGTCGACGGTGAGCAGGTGCGGGTGCCGGCACCCGGCGAGCCGGTCGATCCCGCGCCGGGTTCGCCACCGGGGTCACCGGCATCGGGGAGTTCCGGGACGTCGGGTGCGACCACGCGCGCGCCGGTGTCCCTGAACAGCGGCGACCTGGCCGCCTTCGACACCCTGCCCGGTGTCGGCCTGGTGCTCGCGCAGCGCATCCTCGACTGGCGTGGCGAACACGGGCGGTTCACCTCGGTCGACGAGCTCGGTGAGGTCAGCGGCATCGGTGAGAAGGTGCTCGCCCAGCTGCGTCCGCTGGTGACGTTGTGACGCCCGGCCGACGACCGCCGGGTGGGCATCGTCGAGGCGCCGTCCTCGGCCGGCGAGTCCGCGGACGTTCGAGAACGCTCGGGGAGGCCCCGAGGGCCTGGGTGAGGTCGCTGCTCGACGGAACCGCGCGTCCTGGGTCACCGGTGGTGTCCGACCTCCGCCTCGTCGGTCCGGCGGTGGCGGCCTGGGCCGGGTCTGCGGCACTGCTCGCCGTCGCACCACCGACTCGGCTGGTCGTGGCCGGGCTCTGCGCCGCGACGGCCGCCGCGGTCCGCCTCGGCAGTGGCTCATGTACCCGGTGGCTGCGAGCCGGACGGGCCGCGCGACGCGGCCCGTCCACGGCCGTGTCGCGCGATCCGCGAACCGCCGACGGAGTGCGATGGGTGGTCGTGCTCGGGTTGGTCCTGCTCGCCCTCTTGCAGGTCGCGGCAGCCGCACAGCACACCTGGAGCGGGCGCACCGAGGTCGCGGCGCTGGCCGTGGACCGCGCCAGCGTCACCGCCACCGTGGTCCTCACCGGCGACGCCCAGGTGGTAGGTACGAACGAGCGGGCCCGTCTCCTCCGGGCGGCCACCCTCACTCAGATGGTCGGGCGTGGCTCGAGTCACCGCGCCGACGTCCCCGTCCTGCTCGTCGGGGGCGAGGCGATTCGTGAACCACCCTGGCGGGCCACCGTGCGCGTGGTCGGGAGGCTCGAGCCGGCCGATGCTGCGGACGGGCGAGCTGCCTCCCTGCGCGTCACCGGTACGCCCGAGGTGGTGGAGCCGCCGGGCATGGTCGCCACCGCGGCCGACCGGTTGCGGGCCGGGCTCCGGCAGTCCGTCGACGGTGCGCCACCCGACCCGCGTGGCCTGCTGCCGGGGCTGGTCGTCGGCGACACCACGCGGACACCCGCTGATCTCACCGAGGCGATGCGGGCGAGCGGGATGACGCACCTCACCGCGGTCTCGGGATCGAACTGCACGATCGTGACGGCGATCGTGCTCGGGCTGGCGAGCCTGCTCGGCCTGCCGCGGCGCCTGCGCCCGCTTGTCGCCCTGGTCGCTCTGGCCGGTTTCGTCGTGCTGGCCCGGCCCGAGCCGAGCGTGGTCCGGGCCGCCACCATGGGTGCCATCGGGTTGCTCGGCCTGAGCCGGTCGCGGAGGTCGGCCGGGCTCCCGGTGCTCGGCGGCGCCGTGGTGGTGGTGCTCGTCGTCGACCCGTGGCTCGCGCGTTCCTATGGTTTCGCGCTGTCCACGCTCGCCACGCTCGGCATCCTGCTGTTCACCCGGCCGTGGGCGGATGCCGTTGCGAGCCGGCTCCCGGTGCGGTTGTCCGCCCTGGGTACCGCGGTCGCGCTTCCGGTGGCCGCTCAGGCCGCGACCGCACCGGTGGTGGTGCTGCTCCAGGGGTCGGTGAGCCTGGTCGGCGTGGCCGCGAACGTGCTGGCGGCTCCGCTGGTCGCACCCGCTACTGTCGCCGGGGTGGCCGCGGCGCTCGCGTCGGTGCTGTCCGACCGGCTGGCCACCGTCCTCGGCTGGGTGGGAGTGCTCCCGGCCGCGGGTATCGCCCAGGTCGCCCGACACTCGGCGCAGGTCCCGGGCGGCACCGTGCCGTGGCCGGACGGGCCGCTCGGCGCGATCCTGCTGACGGCCGTGACCGTTGCCGTGCTCCTGACCGGGCGCTCTCTCCGCGCGGTGGCCGCAGCGCGACCGGTGCTCACGCTCGTCCTCGCCGGGCTCGCGGTGGGCGTGACCCTGCCCACCCACACGGTCACCTGGCCGCCGGACGGCTGGCGGGTGGTCGTGTGCGACGTCGGCCAGGGTGACGCCATCGTGCTGCGCAGCGGTCCGTCGGCTGCCGTCCTCGTCGACACCGGGCCCGACCCGCCGCTGGTCGACGGCTGCCTCGACCGGCTCGGTGTCGAGTCCCTCGATGCCGTCGTGCTCACTCACCTGCATGCCGATCATGTCGACGGGCTGACCGGTGCGATCGACGGGCGCCAGGTCCACCAGCTTCTCCTCGGCCCGGAGCGCACCCCGGCACGTGCCGGCGACGAGATCGACCGACTGGCTCGAGATGCGCGGATCCCGGTCGTCACCGTGCGTGCCGGCGACCGGCTCGTTCTCGGAGAGCTCGACGCGGTCGTGTGGAGCCCGGCGCGCACCATCACCGCCGGGTCGGTCCCCAACAACGCGTCGGTCGTGCTCGCGGCGAGCACCGGTGGTGTCGACGCCCTGCTGCTCGGCGACATCGAGCGCGAGGCCTGTCGTGACCTCCTGCTTCGCCTCCGTCGCGAGCCCGGGATGATGCGGGCGGCCGCCGCGTTCGACGTCGTCAAGACCCCGCACCACGGCAGCGCGGACATCGACCCCGATCTCCTGGCAGCGGTCCGGTCGCCGGTCGCGGTGGTCAGCGTCGGAGCCGACAACGACTACGGCCACCCGGCTCCTCGTCACCTTCAGACCCTGCGCCACCAGGGATTCACCACCTACCGCACCGACCGGCACGGCGACGTGGCCCTGCTCGCCGGGCCGGACGGAGACGTGCGAGTGACAACCCGCGGGTAGCGCTCTGCCGGTGCTCAGATCTGGAAGGTTGGCTCCGGCAGGCGGGTGGTCGGTGCGATCGACTGCGACCCGGCGCTCTCGACGAGAGCGTCGAGCGTGGCGGCCACGGCCGGCACTCGCCGCAGGTCAGGCGTGGTCACCGCGGTGACGGTGCGGCGCGACGCCGGCGTGATGGGCAGCGCCACGACGTCGTCGTGCTGCACGGTCCGCAGGATCAGGTCGGGGATGAGCGCGACGCCGAGACCTTCGGACACCAGCCCGAGCACCGCCACGTAGTCCTCCGTCTCGTAGGCCACGTCGGGCTGGAAGCCGGCGGCGGTCGACAGCGCGAGCAGGTGGCCGCGACACCGCGGACAGCCGGCGATCCACGGGTCGCCGGCGAGGGCGGCGAGGTCGACGGTGTCGAGGTCGGCGGCCGGATGGGTGGTCGGCACGGCGAGCCGCACCTCGTCCTCGAGCAAGGGGGTCGTCACGAACGCGTCGAGGTCTTCCTCACCGCGTCCGAGATCGCTGCCCTCGTAGGCGAAGGCCACCGCCAGATCGCACTCTCCGGCCCGCAGCGCGGACAGGCTCTCGGGAGGCTCGGCCTCGGCGAAGGAGATGCTCACGTCGGGGAAACGCCGCTTGACCAGGGCCAGCGCTCGGGGCACCAGCGTCGCCGAGGCGGACGGGAACGCCATCAGGCGCACCCGGCCGCTGCGCAGGCCGGCGATCGCGGCCACCTCCTCCTCGGCCGCGTCGAGCGCGGCGAGCACCGGAGTGGCATGACGTGCCAGGACCTGCCCGGCCTCGGTGAGCCGCACGGTGCGGCCGACCCGCTCGACGAGCACCGTTCCTGTGCGCTGTTCGAGGCGGCGCACCATCTGAGAGATCGCCGGCTGGGTGTACCCGAGCCGACTCGCAGCCGCGGTGAAGCTCCCCTCGTCGGCAATGGCCTTCATCACCCGTAGCCCTGCCGCGTCGATCACCATCCCAGGATAACGCTGCGTTATCGCCGAGCCGGTGAGCCGAACGTCAGGTCATGTGGTTGCGGCGACCACCTCGCTCCGGACCCGTGGATCACGCCGGGACCGGACGCCCGGGCGGACGACCGCACCGTCGATAATCGGCGGTATGCCGGATGACGTCATCTCGCCCGTCGCGGCTCGCCCGGTCACCCCGATCCCGGCGCCGGCTGCCTGGGTGTCCCGGACGCCCAGCCCCGAGTCGCGCACGCCGGAGGCGGTCACCCGCCTCGGCGAGGTCCTGGGAGCACACCCCGGCACGCTCGTCCTCACCGGAGCGGGGATGTCGACCGAGTCCGGCATCCCCGACTATCGAGGCCGTGACGGCACGCGACGGGTGATGCCGATGCAGCACGCCGAGTTCGTCGCCAGCCGGGACAACCGACGGCGCTACTGGGCACGGTCGTTCACCGGGTGGCAGCGGTTTTCCGGCGCCGCACCGAACGACGGGCACCGGGCAGTCACCCAGCTGCAGCGGTGCGGCGCGATCGGAGCGGTGATCACCCAGAACGTCGACGGGCTGCACCAGCTGGCCGGCACCGAGCCGGTGACCGAGCTCCACGGCAGCCTCGACGTCGTCGTCTGCCTCACGTGTGGTCATCGCTCGGCGCGTGGCCTGGTCCAGCGGCGCTTGACCGATGCCAACCCTGGCTTCGCCGCGCACGTCCGAACCGCCGCGCCGGACGGGTCGCGGGTGAGCAGCCAGATCCGACCCGACGGTGACGTCATCGTCCCGGATGCCGCGGTCGCCGACTTCGTGCTGGTCGCCTGTACCGAGTGCGGAGGCGACGTCCTCAAACCCGACGTGGTGTTCTTCGGGGGCTCGGTGCCGCGTGAGCGAGTCGCGGCCTGCGCCGCGCTCGTCGACGCCGCTCCGGCACTGCTCGTGCTCGGCTCCTCCCTCGCGGTCATGTCGGGCCTGCGCTTCGTGCGCCAGGCGGCCCGTCGCGGCATCCCGGTGCTCGTCGTCACCCGCGGCCCGACGCGCGGCGACGATCTGGCCACCGAACGTGTCGACGGCTCGCTGGTGCCGGTGCTGTCCGAGCTCGTGCGGATGAGGGCGGTCGCGTGAACCGCAGTGGCCGCCCCGGGCAGGGGAGTCCGATCGTCGTGCGCCCCGCTACCCCGGCCGACCTGCCGAGGATGGCGGCGATCTACAACGAGGCGGTAGCGACCACGGTGGCGACCTTCGACCTCGAACCGCGTCCCGATGACCACTACGCGGACCTGGTGTCCTCGACGCGGCGGGGTGACCACGTGCTCGTCGCCGTCACCGACGCCGACGTCGTCACCGATCCCGTTGCCGACGTCGTTGCCGATGCCGATGCCGAGAAGAGGGTCGTCGGATTCGCGTACGCCGGCACGTACCGGCCTCGGCCCGCCTACGACAGCACGCGGGAGACGTCTGTCTACCTGAGCTCGTCGGCCCGTGGCCGCGGAGTCGGGCGGGCGCTCTACGACCAGCTGCTCGACCGGGTCGACACGGACGGCATCCACACCTGCCTGGCCGTCATCGCCCGCCCCAACCCGGCCAGCGAGGCGCTGCATCTCGCCGTCGGCTTCGACCGGGTCGGCACGTTGCGCGAGGTGGGGTGCAAGTTCGGTCGCTGGGTCGACACCGGTCTCTGGCAGCGGATAGGGCCGGCCTCCGTGACAGCGGACGACGCCGGCAAATCCGACAGCGGATGACGCCGGCAACCTTGCTCGCGGTGGCGCCGGCCCTGTGGCAGGGATGACGCCGGCTCCTTTGGGCACGAGGTGACGCCGGCCCGTTGGTGGCGCGCTCACCGGCATCCGAGACGCCCGGTGTGCCTCCGTCGCCTAGCCACCCGGCGGGGCGCCTGGGCGATCTGCTCCGGTCGAGGGCTTCGGGTCGGCACTGGACACTCGCGCCGCCGCGCCGTCGAGTACGAGATCGACCAGCGGTGCGGCCGCGACGAGTGGCGCGATTCCCACTGAAGCTCCGGTGAGAGCCGGCATCAACAGCGCCCCGGTGAGGGTCTCGACGACCAGGTCGACGTCGAGATCGGATCTCAGCTCACCGCGGTCGACTCCGGCGGAGATCTCGTCGTGCAGCTGTTGCCGTCTCGGGACGGTGAACCGCTCGAGGCACGCCTGAGCGAGCTCGGGGTGTTGGTCGCGTTCAAGGGCGATGCGTCCGACGAACGCCGCGACTCGCGGGCCGACCACTACCGGGTCGACCGTGCCGAGGATCGACACCAGACGTTCTCGCACCGTCTCGCCCGTCGGCTCGGGTAGCGACAGGTCCACACCCCGCATCGCGGCCAGCACGAGCTCGAGCTTGGTGGCCCACCGTCGGTAGACGCTCTGCCGGCTCACGCCCGCTTGCCGGGCTACCTCTACCAGGCTCAGTCCGTCGAGCCCACCACGGAAGTACAGCTCGAGTGCCACAGGGAGTACGGCGTCATCCACGCGACGTTCTCGGGGCCGGGCCATGACGAACCTGTGAATCCTCAAGTAATGGGGCACTGCTGTTGCGAAACCTACCAGGGGTGCCTACGGTCGTTTGCGTACACGGATGTCTTGAAACTCCGATGACGTCCGCCGACCCCGAGGAGACCTCGTGTCCACGAACCCGATTCGCCATCGTCACGCCCGTACCGTCGCGGCTGCCGTGTCGGCCATCACCCTGGCCGGGATGGCCGCGTCGTCCAGCGCCGCGTCGGCGGCCACGGACGCCGGAGAGCGTCATCCATCCGAGCGGTGCAGCACTCGCGTGGAGGAGCGGAACCTCGCAGCGTTCCAGGACTACCTGACCAGGCTGCAGGGCGGTGACATCGACGGCGCGCAGGCGTACTTCGCCGACGGCGCCGTCGTGGAGGTGCACGGCAGTGTCCCGTTCGCGGGCACCTACGAGGCGACCGACGAGTACATCGACATGATGACCTCTACCTGGCAACCGCCCAGCGGCGGCGGTGAGCCGGCGCCGCCGGAGCTGTACGCCGACTGCGACCAGCTGATCCTGCGCGGCGAGTTCGACCGCATCTCCCTCGCCACCGGGGAGGCGCTCGAGACCACGGTCATCGAGTACTTCACGTTCGAGGCAGGCACAATCGTTCGCGACGACTTCTACTTCACCGACACCCAGGCGGTGAACGACGCTCTCA
>JBOFLR010000254.1:0-2178 GCA_051657965.1 Dermatophilaceae bacterium | reverse complement strand
CGGGTGGCGGCGGTGCAGTCCTGCCCGGCGTTGAAGTAGCCGGCGACCGCGATGCCCTCGACCGCCGCCTCGATGTCGGCGTCGTCGAACACGACGACCGGCGCCTTGCCGCCGAGCTCGAGGTGCACCCGCTTGACCTGTGCGGCAGCGCTGGCGGCCACCTCGGCGCCGGCACGCACCGAGCCGGTGATCGCGACCATGGCGGCCGTCGGGTGCTCGACGAGCAGGCGGCCGGTCTCACGATCGCCGGTGACCACGTTGAGCGTGCCCGGCGGCAGGTGCTCGGCGGCGATCTCGGCGAGCAGCAGCGTGGTCTCGGGCGTGGTGTCGCTGGGCTTGAGCACGACCGTGTTGCCGGCGGCGAGCGCCGGGGCGATCTTCCACACCGCCATGAGCAGGGGGTAGTTCCACGGGGTGACCTGTCCGACGACGCCGATCGGCTCGCGGCGGATCCACGACGTGTGGCCCTTCAGGTACTCGCCGGCCGCCTTGCCCTCGAGGACTCTCGCGGCGCCCGCGAAGAACCGCAGCTGGTCGACCATCGGGGGGATCTCCTCGCTCGTCGTGAGCGCCTCGATCTTCCCGGTGTTCTCCGACTCGAGCCGGACCAGCTCGTCGGCTCGCGCCTCGACGGCATCCGCGATCTTCAGTAGCGCGTGCTGCCGTTCACTCGGCGTGGTGCGACCCCAGTCGCCGAAGGCCCGCTCGGCCGCCGCGTAGGCGGCGTCGACGTCGTCGGCGCCGCTCACCGGCGCGGACGCGACCACCTGGCCGGTCGCCGGATTGACGACGTCGCTGCGGGAGTCGGCGCGCACCTCGACGTGCTCACCACCGACGAAGTTGCGGAGCGTACGGGGTTGGCTCATGGGTGGTGGGCTCCCTGATGTCGTGCGCCGGTTGCCGTGCGCGATCGCGGACGAATCGGACTCTAGCCCGCACCGTGGCGGAATCACTAGGGCCCGGATGTCGATTCCGCCGAAAGTCACGAAATCATCGCCCGGTCCCGACGGATTCCGTGCACAGTGCACTTGCGCTGACACCGGTCCGGCAGTCACGATGGCGCGATGCCCCGCCAGACCGTCGTCGGCCGTTCCGGCGCCGAGACCCGGCTCGACGACGTCGCCAAGCGGATCATCGAGCTGCTCCAGGAGGACGGCCGGCAGTCGTACGCGGCCATCGCCAAGGCGGTGGGATTGTCGGAGGCGGCCGTCCGCCAGCGGGTGCAGCGCCTGCTCGACGCCGGGGTCATGCAGATCGTGGCGGTCACCGACCCGCTCCAGGTGGGGTTCAGTCGCTCGGCGATGATCGGCATCCGGGCCGAGGGCGACATCATCGCTCTCGGTCAGGCGCTCGGCGACATCGACGAGGTGTCCTACCTGGTCACCACGGCGGGCAGCTTCGACCTGCTCATCGAGGTGGTCTGCGAGGACGACGACCACCTCCTCGACCTCCTGACCCGCCGCATCCGCACGCTCCCGGGCGTGCGCACGACCGAGACGTTCGTCTATCTCAAGCTCAACAAGCACCACTACAACTGGGGAACGCGATGACCATCGAGCCCGCCACCGTCTGGGAGCCACCGTCGGACCGGCTCACACCCACCGGCACGCCGTACGCCGAGGCGGCCCGCGACCACCTGTGGATGCACTTCACCCGGCACTCGGTGTTCGAGGACCACGAGGGCGGCGGGCTCGGACACGCGGTGCCGATCATCACGCGCGGCGAGGGGTGGCGCATCTGGGACGACCGCGGCAACGAGTACATCGACGCGCTCTCCGGATTGTTCGTCACCAACGTCGGCCACGGCCGCACGGCCATCGCCGACGCGATGGCCCGCCAGGCCGGCGAGCTGGCGTTCTTCCCGCTGTGGTCCTACGCCCACCCCCGGGCGATCGAGGTGGCGGAGCGACTGGCCGCTCACGCCCCGGGGGACCTGAACCGGGTGTTCTTCACCACCGGCGGCGGCGAGGCCGTCGAGAGCGCGTGGAAGCTGGCCAAGCAGTACTTCAAGCTGACCGGCAAGCCGACCAAGCACAAGGTCATCTCGCGCTCGGTTGCCTACCACGGCACGCCGCAGGGCGCGCTGTCGATCACCGGCATCCCGGCCGCCAAGGTCGAGTTCGAGCCGCTCGTCCCGGGTGGGCACAAGGTGCCCAACACCAACATCTACCGGGCGCC
>JBOFLR010000253.1:0-3268 GCA_051657965.1 Dermatophilaceae bacterium | reverse complement strand
ACCGCGCCGTCGCGGCTGAACGCGAACAGCATCCGGCTGGTCGACGTCATGCACGCCGTGCTGCAGAAGAACTGGCCGACGCTGGCGATGACGAGCACGGTGCCGGCCCAGCCCGACGACAGCGCCTGGGTGAAGATGGTGGCGACACCGCCGCCCGCCTCGGTCACGGCGTCCGGGTCCTGGACGGCGAAGAGGAACGAGAGGAGCAGCACCCAGCCGCCGATCGCGGAGTAGAAGATCGACCGCCAGATGCCCTTCGCGGCGCCGTCGGCGGCCCCCTGGGTCTCCTCGGAAAGGTGCGCCGACGCGTCGTAGCCGGTGATCGTGTACTGGGTGAGCAGGAAGCCGAGCGGGAGCACGTAGAGCCAGAAGCCCAGCCCGCTCGTCTCGCCACCGGCGAGGCCGCCGCTGTTGTTGACCCGCATGGTGAACACGTCGGCGACGCTCATGTGCCGCTCCGGCAGGAACACCAGGATCGCGATGACGATCGCCGCGCCGGCGACGTGCCACCACACCGAGATGTTGTTGAGCATGGCGAGGATCTGTCCGCCGAAGATGTTGAGCAGGGCGGTGAGCAGCAGGACCACGAGGAACATCCAGAACACCCGCTGCAGGCTGTAGTTCTCGGCCCATGACTCGCTCATCGTGCTGAATGCGAGGTCGAAGAACGTGGCGGCGCCGTACGCGACCGAGGCGCACACGGCGACCAGGCCGACCAGGTTCAGCCAGCCGGTGTAGTAGCCGGCCTTCGCACCGCCGAGCTTGCTCGCCCACCAGTAGATGCCACCCGATGTCGGGTAGGCCGACACGAGCTCGCTCATGCACAGTCCGATGATGAGGATGAAGGCGGAGATGAGCGGCCAGCCGATCGAGATGGCGATCGGGCCACCGTTGTTCCATGCCTGGCCGAAGGTGGTGAAGCACCCGGCGAGGATGGAGATGATCGAGAACGAGATGGCGAAGTTGGAGAAGCCCGACCAGCTGCGGTTCAGCTCCTGCTTGTAGCCGAGCTCGGCGAGCTGGCGTTCGTCGTCGGTGAGGTGGACGTCAGGCACGGGGCACGCTCCAAGGTGAGAGCCGGCCCGGGGCGGCCGGCGGTGGTGGCCGACGAGGGCGATGCTAGGGGTGCAGGGCCGTAATTGGTATACCTTCGAGCCATTGACTCGGTCTCGGCTGGGTGACGTCTCCGCCGGCGGCAGGCGTCGGGTCCTGCCGCCCGGGCAGGCGGCGGGAAACGCCGACGGTTCGGCAGGCCCGGTGGTCGAGCGTCCCCCTCAGGGCGGCGCGACGGTCCGGGGGCCGCACGAGGCCCGGAACGCGGACGGAGCGCGCGCGTCATCCGGACCCGTCACTAGGGTTGGACCGCCCGCCGTGCCGCTCACCCGTACCCCCCGACCCGCAAGGACGCCCGTGTTCCGCAAGATCCTCGTCGCCAACCGTGGAGAGATCGCCGTGCGCGCCTTCCGGGCCGCGACCGAGCTCGGCGCGAAGACCGTGGCCGTCTTCCCGCACGAGGACCGCAACTCCGAGCATCGGATGAAGGCCGACGAGTCGTACGAGATCGGCGAGGTCGGGCACCCGGTGCGGGCCTACCTCGACCACGAGGCGGTCGTGCGCGTCGCCGCCCGGTGCGGGGCCGACGCGATCTACCCGGGGTACGGGTTCCTGTCCGAGAACCCGCTGCTCGCGGAGGAGTGCGCGGCGCACGGCATCACCTTCATCGGCCCGCCGGCGTCGGTGCTGCACCTCGCGGGCAACAAGGCGCGGGCGATCGCCGCGGCGCGGGAGGCCGGGCTGCCCACGCTGCGCTCGGCGGAGCCGACCACCGACCTCGACGCGCTGGCCGCGGCGGCCGAGGAGATCGGTTTCCCGGTGTTCGTCAAGGCGGTGTCCGGTGGTGGTGGGCGAGGCATGCGGCGCGTGGAGACCGCTGCGACACTGCGGGACTCGCTCGAGGCAGCGCAGCGCGAGGCCGACGCCGCGTTCGGCGACCCCACGCTGTACCTCGAGCAGGCGGTGGTGCAGCCGCGGCACATCGAGGTCCAGGTGCTGGCCGACGGCACCGGTCGGGTGCTGCACCTGTTCGAGCGCGACTGCTCGGTGCAGCGGCGGCACCAGAAGGTCGTCGAGATCGCCCCGGCACCGAACCTCGACCCCGCGCTGCGCGACGCGATGTGCGCCGACGCGGTGCGCTTCGCCGAGCACGTCGGGTACGTCAACGCGGGCACCGTCGAGTTCCTCCTCGGTGCCGACGGGCGCTACGTATTCATCGAGATGAACCCGCGGATCCAGGTCGAGCACACCGTCACCGAGGAGGTCACCGACGTCGACCTCGTGGTCGCCCAGCTGCGCATCGCGAGCGGCGACTCCTTCACCGAGCTGGGGCTGGAGCAGCACGACATCCGGCTGCGCGGGGTGGCCCTGCAGTGCCGTATCACCACCGAGGACCCGGCCAACGGGTTCCGGCCGGATGCCGGGCAGATCACCGTCTACCGGTCGGCCGGCGGTGGTGGGGTGCGGCTCGACGGCGGCACGGTGTTCGTCGGAGCGCAGGTGAGCCCGCACTTCGACTCGATGCTGGTCAAGCTGATCTGCCGGGGGCGCGACTTCGAGATGGCGGTGCGGCGGGCCCGGCGGGCGCTCGCCGAGTTCCGGGTGCGCGGGGTGTCCACGAACATCCCGTTCCTCGAGGCGGTGCTCGCCGATCCGGTGTTCCAGCGCGGCGAGGCGACCACGTCGTTCATCGACGAGCGGCCCGAGCTGCTGCGCGCCCGCACCCCGGCGGACCGGGGCACCAAGCTGCTGCAGTACCTCGCCGACGTCACCGTCAACCAGCCGCACGGCCCGGCGACCACGGCGGTGCGGCCGCGCGCCAAGCTGCCCGAGCTCGCCCGCGACGCACCTCTGCCGCCCGGCCAGCGCGACCTGCTGCGGCAGGTGGGTCCGGCGCAGTGGGCCCGGGCGCTGCGCGAGCGCACCGACGTGCCGGTCACCGACACCACGTTCCGCGACGCGCACCAAAGCCTGCTCGCCACCCGCATGCGCACTCGCGACCTGCTGCACGTCGCCGGCCACGTGGCCCGGATGACGCCGCAGCTGCTCTCGGTCGAGGCGTGGGGCGGGGCCACCTACGACGTCGCGCTGCGGTTCCTCTCGGAGGACCCGTGGGAGCGGCTGGCGCTGCTCCGCGAGGCGATGCCCAACGTGCCGCTGCAGATGCTGCTCCGGGGACGGAACACGGTCGGGTACACGCCGTACCCGACCCGGG
>JBOFLR010000252.1:0-10219 GCA_051657965.1 Dermatophilaceae bacterium | reverse complement strand
GTCCCCGAGGAGGTCGCGCGTGAGGCGCTGCGACTCGCGATGCACAAGCTGCCGATGAAGTGCCGCTTCGTCCAGCGTGAAGGTGGTGACTTCTGATGGCTGTCGGTTCCAAGGACCTCACCTCGAAGGAGCTGCGGGGTCTCGACGACGAGCGTCTCGTCGACGAGCTCCGCAAGGCCAAGGAGGAGCTGTTCAACCTGCGGTTCCAGTCGGCCACCGGACAGCTGGACAACCACGGCCGACTGCGCGCCGTGCGCAAGGACATCGCCCGTATCTACACCGAGATGCGCGAGCGCGAGCTCGGCATCGGCGTGAAAGGTGCGGACCAGTGAGCGAGACCGTGAAGGACGAGAACGTGACCGCACCCGAGGCCGCGGAGCGCAACTACCGCAAGACCCGCCAGGGTTACGTCGTCAGCGACAAGATGGACAAGACCGTCGTCGTCGAGGTCGAGGACCGGGTCAAGCACGCGCTGTACGGCAAGGTCATCCGCCGGACCAGCAAGGTCAAGGCGCACGACGAGCAGAACGGTGCCGGGGTCGGCGACCGGGTGCTCATCATGGAGACCCGCCCGCTCTCGGCGACGAAGCGCTGGCGTGTCGTGGAGATCCTGGAGAAGGCCAAGTGATCGTCGAACCGTCGAGCGCAGCGAGCTTGGTTCGACGAAACGGAGAGTCAGTCTCGGCGAAGCCGAGCCCATGCATGGCCGGCGGCGCAGCCGGTCCGAGCGTTCTCAGCGGCGCAGCCGCTGACACCGGAGGTGCGAGATGATCCAGCAGGAGTCGCGTGTTCGCGTCGCCGACAACACCGGCGCCAAGGAGATCCTCTGCATCCGGGTGCTCGGTGGGTCCGGTCGGAGGTACGCCGGGATCGGCGACACGATCGTCGCCACGGTCAAGGACGCGATCCCCGGCGGCAACGTCAAGAAGGGCGATGTCGTCAAGGCGGTCATCGTTCGCACGTCGAAGGAGCGTCGTCGCGCCGACGGGTCGTACATCAAGTTCGACGAGAACGCCGCTGTCATCCTCCGGACCGACGGCGACCCGCGTGGCACCCGCATCTTCGGCCCGGTCGGCCGCGAGCTACGGGAGAAGCGTTTCATGAAGATCATCAGCCTCGCCCCGGAGGTGCTCTGAGTCATGGCGACGACGAAGATCAAGAAGGGTGACACCGTGCAGGTGCTCACCGGCAAGGACAAGGGCAGCACGGGCAAGGTCATCGCGGTCGACCGTGAGCGGGGCCGTGTGACCGTCGAAGGCGTGGGTCGGGTCACCCGGCACACCAAGGCCGGCCAGAGTGCGCGCGGCAGCCGCACCGGAGGGCTGGTCGTCCAGGAGGCGTCGGTGCATGCGAGCAACGTGGCCGTGGTCGACCCCTCCGACAAGAAGCCGACCCGCATCAGGACTCGTGTCGAGACCGTCGAGCGAGACGGCCGGTCGAAGACGAGCCGCGTCCGGGTGGGCGCACGCTCCGGCAAGGACCTGTGAGAGAGATGTCTGACACCGCAACCACTCCGCGCCTGAAGGTGCGCTACCGCGACGAGATCAAGAGCTCGCTGACGGACCAGTTCGGGTACCCGAACGTCATGGAGGTCCCCGGCGTCCTCAAGGTCGTCGTCAACATGGGCGTCGGCGATGCCGCGAAGGACAGCAAGCTCATCGAGGGCGCGGTCCGCGACCTCACCGCCATCACCGGGCAGAAGCCGGTGGTCACCCGGGCTCGTAAGTCGATCGCCCAGTTCAAGCTGCGCGAAGGGATGCCGATCGGTGCCCACGCGACGCTGCGCGGCAACCGCATGTGGGAGTTCCTCGACCGGCTCGTCACCGTCGCGCTGCCCCGCATCCGCGACTTCCGTGGCCTGTCGCCGAAGCAGTTCGACGGCCGGGGCAACTACACCTTCGGCCTCACCGAGCAGTCGATGTTCCACGAGATCGACCAGGACCGTATCGACCGGGTCCGCGGCATGGACATCACGATCGTCACGACCGCGTCCAACGACGACGAGGGGCGGGCGCTGCTCAAGGCACTCGGCTTCCCGTTCAAGGAGAACTGAGCATGGCCAAGACCGCACTCGTCAACAAGGCGAACGCCACGCCGAAGTTCAAGGTCCGCGGCTACACGCGGTGCCAGCGGTGCGGGCGTCCGCACTCGGTCTACCGCAAGTTCGGCCTGTGCCGGATCTGCCTCCGGGAGATGGCTCACCGCGGTGAGCTCCCGGGTGTGACCAAGAGCAGCTGGTAACCCGAACCACCTGCCGCGACCGCGCGGCATCCGAACACCCGTTTGTGTGACATCGCAGGTCCGCCGGGCACGGCCCGGAGGAAACCACGGTGAGGAAGGGCGGAGAGCCCACATGACCATGACCGACCCGATCGCGGACATGCTGACCCGCGTCCGGAACGCCAACTCGGCGCACAAGGACACCGTCTCCATGCCGTTCTCGAAGCTCAAGAGCCACATCGCCGAGATCCTCGAGGCCGAGGGCTACATCGCCGGCTGGGCCACCGAGGACGCGGAGGTCGGCCGGACGCTGACCATCACGCTGAAGTACGGCCCCAACCGTGAGCGTTCCATCGCGGGCGTGCGCCGGGTGAGCAAGCCCGGCCTCCGTGTATACGCCAAGTCCACGAGCCTGCCGAAGGTTCTCGGTGGCCTCGGCGTCGCGATCATCTCCACGTCATCGGGCCTGCTCACCGACCGGCAGGCCGCCAACAAGGGTGTAGGCGGGGAAGTCCTCGCCTACATCTGGTGAGGGGTCAGTAGTCATGTCGCGAATCGGACGACTTCCAGTCGCCGTCCCGGCGGGTGTCGACGTCACCGTCGATGGCCGGACGGTGCGGGTCAAGGGTCCCAAGGGCGAGCTCAGTCACGTCATCGCCGAGCCGATCTCGGTCGAGCAGGCCGACGGCTCCGTCTCGGTCACCCGGCCGGATGACGAGCGCGTGTCCCGCTCGCTGCACGGTCTGACCCGCACGCTCATCAACAACATGGTGCTCGGTGTCACCGAGGGGTACGAGAAGAAGCTCGAGATCCACGGCACCGGGTACCGCGTACAGGCGAGGGGCTCGAACCTCGAGTTCGCCCTGGGCTACTCGCACTCCATCACCGTCGAGCCGCCCACGGGCATCAGCTTCGCGGTCGAGAACCAGACCAGGTTCTCGGTCCAGGGCATCGACAAGCAGCTCGTCGGTGAGGTCGCCGCGAACATCCGCAAGCTCCGCAAGCCCGACCCGTACAAGGGCAAGGGAGTCCGCTATGCCGGCGAGCAGATCCGCCGCAAGGTCGGAAAGGCTGGTAAGTAAGCCATGGCTCTCATCGTCAAACGTGCCAAGGGCAAGACGGCAGCACGCACCCGTCGTCATGTCCGGGTCCGCAAGCAGGTCACCGGCACGGCGACGCGTCCTCGCCTGGTCGTGTCCCGCTCGTCGCGTCATGTGTTCGTGCAGGTGGTCGACGACACCGTCGGCCGTACCCTCGCCTCGGCGTCGACGATGGAGGCCGACGTGCGCACCCTCGAGGGCGACAAGACCGTCAAGGCGAAGCGGGTCGGCGAGCTGGTCGCCTCACGCGCCAAGGCCGCCGGGGTCGAGGCTGTCGTCTTCGACCGCGGCGGCAACAAGTATCACGGGCGGGTCGCGGCCATCGCCGACGGTGCCCGCGAAGGCGGGCTGTCGCTGTGAACCTCACGGCCCGCACCATGACGAACGTCGAGATGAGGAACATCTGATGCCAGGACCCCAGCGTCGAGGCACCGGGACCACCACCACCGCAGAGCGTGGCGACCGCCGCGACCGGCGGGACGACCGCCGCGGCGGCCGGGACTCCCGCGATGCCGAGAAGAGCCAATACCTCGAGCGCGTGGTGACGATCAACCGCGTCGCGAAGGTGGTCAAGGGCGGGCGCCGGTTCAGCTTCACGGCGCTGGTCGTCGTGGGCGACGGTGACGGCACGGTCGGTGTCGGCTACGGGAAGGCCAAGGAGGTGCCCTCGGCGATCGCCAAGGGCGTCGAAGAGGCGAAGAAGGCGTTCTTCCGAGTGCCTCGCATCCAGGGCACCATTCCCCATCCGGTACAGGGCGAGGCCGCCGCCGGTGTGGTGATGCTCCGTCCGGCCAGCCCTGGTACGGGTGTCATCGCCGGTGGGCCGGTGCGTGCCGTGCTCGAGTGCGCCGGCATCCACGACGTGCTGTCCAAGAGCCTCGGCTCCGACAACGCCATCAATATCGTCCACGCGACGGTCGAGGCGCTCCGAGGTCTCGAGCGCCCGGAGGCGGTGGCAGCCCGCCGCGGCCTGCCGGTCGACCAGGTCGCGCCGGCGGCGATGTTGCGGGCCCAGGCTGCCGGCCTGGCCGAGAGCAAGGCCGGTGCGTGATGGCCCGGCTCAAGGTGACCCAGACCCGATCCGAGATCGGGGGCAAGCAGAACCAGCGCGACACGTTGCGGTCGCTCGGACTGAAGCGCATCGGTGACGTCGTCGTCAAGGAGGACCGCCCCGAGATCCGTGGCATGGTCCGTACGGTGACCCACCTGGTCGCCGTCGAGGAGGTTGAGTGAGATGGCCGACACCACCAAGGCCACGAAAACGGCCGGCGAAGGTGCCGCAGCACTGAAGGTGCACCACCTTCGCCCGGCGCCCGGCGCTCGGACCGCGAAGACGCGCGTCGGTCGCGGAGAGGGTGGCAAGCGGGGCAAGACCGCCGGCCGCGGGACGAAGGGCACCAAGGCGCGGTACCAGGTTCCCGCTGGTTTCCAGGGCGGCACGACGCCGCTGCACATGAGGTTCCCGAAGCTGCGTGGCTTCACGAACCCGTTCCGCACCGAGTTCCAGGTCGTCAATCTCGACAAGCTCGCCGCGCTGTTCCCCCAGGGCGGGGCTGTGACGGTCGACGATCTCGTGGCCAGGGGAGCGGTTCGTGACGGTCACCCGGTCAAGGTGCTCGGCACCGGCGAGATCACGGTCGCCGTCACGGTCACGGCACACGCGTTCTCCGTGGCGGCGAAGGAGAAGATCGAGGCCGCAGGCGGCTCGGTCTCCACGGCCTGACCGCCGGCACGCACCATCCCGGATGACGCCGAGCCTGACCTCGGTCGGGCCCGCCCGACCGGTGTGGCCCGGTTCGGATGCCGGTCGCCGGACCCTGACAGGTATCTTGTGACGGATCGCTGACGACGCGGCCTCGACATCGCCGCACTCTGGAGGACCCGAAGTGCTGACCGCATTCGGCCGCGCGTTCAAGACGCCGGACCTGCGCAAGAAGCTGCTGTTCACGCTGTTCATCATCGTGGTCTATCGGCTCGGCGCTCAGGTGCCGACTCCGGGCGTCAGCTACCCGCTCGTCCAGCAGTGCCTCGACGGCGCCGACGACACCAACCAGCTGCTCGGTCTGGTCAACCTGTTCAGCGGTGGAGCGCTGCTCCAGCTCTCGATCTTCGCGCTCGGCATCATGCCGTACATCACCGCGAGCATCATCGTTCAGCTGCTGACCGTGGTGATCCCTCGTTTCGAGGCCCTGAAGAAGGAGGGTCAGTCGGGTCAGGCGAAGATGACGCAGTACACCCGCTACCTGACCATCGGTCTCGCAGTGCTGCAGAGTTCGACCCTGGTGACCTTCGCCCAGAACCCGCAGTCGCTGTTCGGCAACCCGGGCTGTACGAACATCCTCATCGACGACTCGGTGGTCACGATCCTGATCATGGTGCTGACCATGACCGCCGGCACGGGCATGATCATGTGGCTCGGCGAGCTCGTCACCGACAAGGGCGTCGGCAACGGGATGTCGCTGCTCATCTTCGCCTCGATCGCCGCGACCTTCCCGTCGTCGCTCTGGGCGATCCAGCAGCGCTCCGGCTGGTCGATCTTCCTCCTCGTCATCGCCGTCGGGCTGGTCGTCATCGCTCTGGTCGTGTTCGTCGAGCAGAGCCAGCGTCGCATCCCGGTGCAGTACGCCAAGCGCATGGTGGGGCGGCGCGTCTACGGCGGCACGTCCACCTACATCCCGCTCAAGGTCAACATGGCCGGCGTCATCCCGGTGATCTTCGCCAGCTCCCTGCTCACCCTGCCGCTCCTGGTCGCCCAGTTCAACGAGACCTCCGCAGGCGACGGCCCGGCCTGGGTCGAGTGGATCACGACGAACTTCCAGGGCGGCGACCGGCCGATCTACATGATCACGTACATCGCGCTCATCCTGTTCTTCACCTTCTTCTACGTCTCGATCACCTTCAACCCGACCGAGGTCGCCGACAACATGAAGAAGTACGGCGGCTTCATCCCGGGGATCCGGGCAGGGCGGCCGACGGCGGAGTACCTCAGTTACGTGCTCACCCGGATCACGGTCCCGGGTGCGATCTATCTCGCGCTGGTGTCGCTGATCCCGCTCATCGCGCTGGTGCTGGTGGACGCCAACCAGAACTTCCCGTTCGGCGGCACCTCCATTCTCATCGTCGTCGGTGTCGGGCTGGAGACGGTCAAGCAGATCGAGGCCCAGCTGCAGCAGCGGCACTACGAAGGGTTCCTCCGGTGACGGCACCCCGCGACGATCGCCGCGCGCGCGTGTCCCCGCCGGGATCGTCATGCACCTGCTGATCCTCGGCCCGCCTGGTGCCGGCAAGGGCACCCAGGCGTCCAGGATCGCCGTCCGGCTCGGCATCCCTGCCATCTCGACCGGTGACATTTTCCGAGCCAACGTCCGTGACCGCACCGCACTGGGGCTCAAGGTCAGCGAGGTCCTGGCGAGCGGCGGGTACGTGAGCGACGAGGTCACCAACGCCATCGTCGAGGACCGCCTTGCCCGGCCCGACTGCGTGCCCGGCTTCCTCCTCGACGGCTACCCTCGGACGCTGGCCCAGGTCAGCGCCCTCGACGCCATGCTCGCCGGGCGCGGCACCGAGCTCGACCACGTGCTCGAGCTGAAGGTCGACGACGACGTCGTCGTCGATCGCCTCCTCCGCCGAGCCGAGCTGGAGGGCCGCGACGACGACGACGAGCACGTCATCCGCGAACGCATGGCGATCTACCACCGCGAGACCAAGCCGTTGTCGGACACCTATCGCGAGCGCGGACTGCTCGTCGAGGTGCTCGGTGTCGGCGAGGTCGACGAGGTGACCCAGCGCGTCATCGACGCGATCGCCTGAGCCGCCACCGACCATGGGACTCTTCAGCAGAGAACGGATCGAGGGGCGCGCCCCCGAGCAGCTCGCCCGCATGCGCACCGCCGGCCTGCTCGTCGCCCGTGCGCTCGACGTCGTGCAGGAGGCGGTCCGCCCCGGCGTCACCACGCTCGAGCTCGACGCCCTGGCCGAGGCCTGCATCCGCGATGCCGGCGGCATCCCCAACTTCCAGCTCGTCCCCGGGTACCGGCACACGCTGTGCGTGTCGGTGAACGAGGAGATCGTGCACGGCATCCCCGGCGACCGGGTGCTGCGGGAGGGCGACCTCGTCTCGGTCGACTGCGGAGCGGAGGTTGCCGGCTGGAACGGCGACGCCGCCCGGACCCTCCTCGTCGGCGACCCGGCTGCCGCCCGCCCCGAGGACCGCGAGCTCAGCGAGGACACCGAGGCGGCGCTGTGGGCCGGTATCGCCGCGCTGCGGGTCGGCAACGGCCTGCACGACGTCGGCGCCGCCGTCGAGGACGCCCTCGCCGCCGCTGGCGCCCGCCGCGGCCGGGAGTACGGCATCGTCGAGGACTACGTCGGCCACGGCATCGGCACCTCGATGCACATGGACCCGCAGGTGCCGAACTACCGGGTGAGCGGACGCGGGCCGCGGGTCGTCGAGGGCACGACGATCTGCATCGAGCCGATGGTCACCCTCGGCGCCCAGGACAACACGGTGCTCGACGACGAGTGGACCGTCGTCACCCGCGACGGCTCCCGCGCCGCCCACTGGGAACACGCCGTGGCGGTCACCTCCGGCGGCCTGTGCGTGCTCACCGCCCACGACGGAGGAGCGCAGCGGCTCGCGGCGCTCGGCGCTCCGGTCGCCACGATCGACCCCGCTTGAGCCGCCGCGTCATCCGACGCCACCCGCGGTCCGGGGTGCCCGAGGTCTCGCCGGCGTCCCGAGGTGACTCGGACCCGCCCGCACTAGGCTTGCTCGCGTCACACGAGGAGGAGGGCGGATGACGCGGGCGTCACTCGACCGGGACCGCGAGCCGTTCCCGCTCGCCGAGGGCTTCCCGGGGCACTCCGCGCAGGACTGGCAGCGGCTCGTCGCCGGCGTGGTCGCCAAGGGCCGGCCGGATGACGACCTGCCGCCTCCCGAGGCCGCCGTCGCCTCCCTGCGCACCACCCTCGAGAGCGGCCTCACCGCGGAGCCGCTGTACCTGCGTCCGCAGGACGAGGCACCGCTCGGCGTTCCGGGCCGGATGCCGTTCACGCGCGGCCGGGCGCTGCGCGACCCCGCCCTCCCGTGGGACGTGCGCCAGCGGCACGACGACCCCGACACCGGGCGCAGCCGCACTGCCGTGCTCGACGACCTCGAGAACGGGGTGACCTCGGTGTGGCTGCACACGGGCGAGGACGGTGTCGCCGTCGAGCACCTGCCCGAGGTGCTCGCCGACGTGCGGCTCGACCTCGCACCCGTCACCGTCTCCTCGCACACCGACCAGCCGGGAGCCGCCCATGCGCTGCTCGCCCATGCCGGCGACCGCGCGACCGTCGGGCTGCGCCTGGGCCTGGACCCGGTCGGCGCCGCGATCCGGCTCGGCAGCGGCCCCGACCTGGAGCCGCTGGCCGGGCTGGTCGGCGCTGCCGCGTCCCGCCCGTCGTGCCGCGCGCTGTGCGTCGACACCACGGTGCTCCACGACGCGGGTGCGAGCGAGATCGACGCGCTCGGCGTCGGCCTCGCCACCGCCGTCGCCTACCTGCGCCACCTGGAGGGCCGCGGTGTGCCGCCCGGGACGGTGTTCGGCCAGCTGGAGTGGCGCGTGCCCGCCACGGCCGACCAGTTCCTCACCGCGGCGTGCCTGCGTGCCCTCCGCCGGGTCTGGGCCCGGGTCGGGGAGGCCGGTGGCGTCCCCGAGGCCGGCCGTGGCGCCCTCACCCACGCGGTCACGAGCCTGCGGACGACGACCCGCGAGGACCCGTTCACCAACGTGCTCCGCAACACGCTCGCGACGTTCGGCGCCTCCGTCGGTGGGGCCGACGCGATCACCGTGCTCCCTCACGACACCGCCTCCGGCCTCCCGGAACCGTTCTCACGCAGACTGGCACGCAACACCCAGATCCTCCTCGCCGAGGAGTCCAACGTCGGCCGGGTCACCGACCCGGGCGGCGGGTCGTGGTACCTCGAGAGCCTCACCGACGACGTCGCCCGGGCGGTCTGGCGGCGCTTCCAGGAGGTCGAGCGGGCCGGGGGAGTGCAGCGTGCGCTCGCCACCGGCGTGCTGCACGAGTGGGTCGCCGCCGCGAACGCCGAGCGCGACCGGGCGGTCGCCACCCGCCGCCGCCCGGTGGTCGGCACGTCGACCTTTCCCGACCTCGGCCAAGCACCACCCGAACGGCGACCGCGTGCCGTCATCCGCACCGGTGCGACGGCGTTCGCGCCGCGCCGGGAGACCGAGGCGTTCGAGCGGCTCCGCGACCGGGCGCGGGCCGCGGCCGAGCCCCCGAAGGTCGTCCTCCGCACGCTCGGCTCCGCGCGCGACCACGGCCCGCGGCAGACGTTCACCGAGAACACGCTCGCGGCGGGCGGCATCCAGGTCGTCGAGTCCGGCTCTCTCGTCGCGGTGCTCGCATCCAGCACCAGGCTCTACGCCGAGCAGGGCGCGGATGCTGTGGCCCGCCTCCGCGCGGAGGGCGCGCACCACGTGCTCCTCGCCGGGCGGGCGAGCGAGCTCGGCGCCGCCGCGGGAGCCGTCGACGGCGAGATGCACGCCGGAAGCGACGTGGTCGCCATCCTCGAGGACCTGCTCGACCGGCTCGGTGCACCGGCCACGGGAGGTGCAGCGTGAGCGCACTGCCCGACTTCACCACCCTCGACCTCGGGGACGGCCGGCCCGAGGGCCCCAGCCGGCAGCCGGTCGGCGTGCCCTGGTTGACCCCGGAGGGGATCGAGATCCCGCCGCTGTACACCGACGCCCAGCTCGACGGGCTCGACTTCCTCGACACGGTGCCCGGTGCCCCGCCGTACCTGCGCGGCCCGTACCCGACGATGTACACGACCCAGCCGTGGACGATCCGCCAGTACGCGGGCTTCTCGACGGCCGAGGAGAGCAACGCCT
>JBOFLR010000251.1:0-9560 GCA_051657965.1 Dermatophilaceae bacterium | reverse complement strand
GGTGCGCCGCCTCGACCGTGACCGGGCGGCGCACCGACACTCACGACGAACCGCTCGCGGCAACGAGCGGGCCAGATGGCCCGAAGGCCACAGTGAATTGGAGAACCCTCATGGCATCACGTACCCATAAGCGTCTCGTGGCGGCAACGCTAGCAGCGGGACTCGCTGTCAGCCTCGCCGCCTGCGGTCGCGGAAGCAGTGGTGGAGGCGGGGACGGCTCCACCGTCACCCTCTGGACGATGCACGCCGGCATCGAGGCCGAGCTTGCGGCGATCACGCAGGCTGCGAACGACTACAACGCGAGCCAGTCGAGATACAAGGTCAAGGTCCAGTCCTTCCCACAGGACTCCTACAACACCTCGGTGACGTCCGCGGCATCCTCGCAGAGCCTGCCGTGCATCCTCAACGTCGATGGTCCGAATGTCTCCAACTGGGCGTGGGCCGGATACCTGGCTCCGCTCCAGGGCATGGACGAGAGGGCGGAGAAGTTCCTTCCTGCCGCCCAGGGGCGGTGGAACGGTTCGCTCTATGCCCTGGGCCCCTACGACGTGTCGCTGACCTTCCTCGCACGCAGGTCCGCTCTCCAGGCGGCCGGGGTCCGCATCCCCGATGTCGAGGGGCCGTGGTCGAAGGCTGAGTTCGAGGACGCACTCAAGGCGCTCAAGGCGAAGGGCGGCTACCAGTACGCCGCGGACTTCAACACCGGGTTCAACGGCGGCGAATGGTGGCCCTACGCGTACTCGCCAATGCTCCAGAGCTTCGGCGGCGACCTCATCGACCGTTCCGACTATCAATCTGCAGACGGCGTGCTCAACGGCCCTGAGGCGGTCGCGTGGGCCCGGTGGTTCCAGGGTCTGATCAAGGACGGGTACATCCCCGGCACCTCCGGGAAAGACGCACAGGCCGACTTCCTCAACGGCAAGAGCGCGATGGTCTGGAACGGGTCCTGGGGCTCGCAGAGCGCCCTCGAGTCCGACATCGCCGAGGACATCGTCTTCCTCCCGCCACCCGATCTCGGAACCGGCCCGAAGGTCGGCGCGGCCTCGTGGCAATGGGCGATCAGCACGACGTGTCCAGCCAGTGACGGAGCAAACGAATTCATGAGCATGTTCATGAAGGACGAGTACATCGCGGCACAGGCCGAGGCAGCCGGCACGATACCCGCGACGGACGGTGCTGCAGCCATGGTCGACGGCTACGAGCCCGGCGGCGTGGGCGACGTGTTCCGCGGCTTTGCAAAGGCATTCGCGGAGCCGCGTCCTGAGACGCCGGGCTACCCCTTTATCTCGACGACGTTCGCGAAGGCCGCTCAGGACATCGTGAACGGCGCCGACCCGCAGAAGGCACTCGACCAGGCGGTCCGGGAGATCGACACGAACCAGAGAAGCAACAACTTCTTCAAGTAACCGGCCGGTCACCACCGCGCGATACCGCACCGCGGGCGGCTGTGTTCAGTTGCGCCCGCGGTGCGAGGTCGCCCGAGCTCCGAAGGAGCTGTCGCCATGAGTCAAGATCAGCTCGACATCGTCCGCGGTGCCCCGGCGGCGCCGGCGGTCAACCGCTCGGCCCTGCAACGCCGTGTCGCCCGCGCGCAGACCTGGGCTGCGGCCTGGATGGTTGCGCCAGCGGCGTCACTACTGCTCCTGTTCGTCGTCATCCCCGTCGGACTGATGTTCACGCTCGCCTTCACCGACGCCAAGCTCGTGTCGCCGAGACCACCGTCGTTTATCGGCCTCGACAACTTCACCCGGCTCGTCGAGGACGACCTCTTCTGGACCTCGCTGCGAAACACGCTGATATTCACCGTCGTCGTCGTTCCAGTACAGGCGGGCCTTGCCCTCGGGCTGGCGTTGCTCGTCAACGTCAAGCTCCGCGGAATCACCTTCTTCCGGACAATCTACTTTCTTCCCGTCGTGACCTCGATCGTCGTGATCTCGGTCTTGTGGCAGTTCATGTACCAGCCGGACGGTCTGATCAACAGCCTTGTGGCGACGGTAGGCGTCGACGGGCCGGACTGGCTCGGGAACCCGACGACGGCATTGTTCTCGATCATCGTCTTGTCGATCTGGCAGGCGATGGGCTTCCACATGGTGATCTGGCTGTCCGGTCTGCAGACGATCCCCACCGAGCACTACGAGGCCGCGGCGATCGACGGCGCGAATCGCTGGCAACTGTTCCGCCACATCACCTGGCCGGGGCTGCGGCAGACCCGCACGTTCGTCCTCGTGACGATTACGATCGCCTCCTTCGGCCTCTTCACCCAGATCCAGGTGATGACGCAGGGCGGCCCACTGGACTCGACGAGCAGCTTGGTCTTTCATGCGTTTCGCGCGGGCTACACACAGCAGCAGACGGGCTACGCCTCCACCATCTCGATGGTCTTCTTCGCCCTGGTGCTCGCCGTATCGCTCGTCCAGCGCCACCTCATCCGCGAGACGGAAGACTGAACCGATGACCGACCTCGCCGCGAAGCACCCGGAACTGACTGTCATCCGCAGCAGACGGCTTCGGTCTGGCGCAACACTGCTGCGACGTCACCTGGTCCGCACTCTGCTGCTCCTGATTTTCGCACTGCCGCTGATCTTCATGTTCATGTCGTCGTTGAAGCCTGACACACAGATCTTCGACGACGTCACGAGTGTTCGTGCCTTCCTTCCAGTGGGAGACATCTCGTTCGACAACTACACCGCGGTGTTCGGCCGGGTCCCCTTCTGGACGTTCCTTACCAACTCGGTGCTGATCACCGCGCTGACGGTCATTCTCGGCGTCGTCGTCAACAGTATGTGCGCATTCGCCCTCGCCCGGATGGCCTTCGTGGGTCGTCGCGTCATCCTTGGCATAATCATCGCGACACTCATCGTCCCGTTCGAGACTCTCGCCCTGCCGCTGCTGTGGTGGGTTACCCGGCTGCCGTACTACGACGGCACCACCGGGTGGCTCGATACATATGAGGCGCAGGTCATCCCGTTCGTCGCGAACGCCTTCTCGATCTTTCTCTTCTATCAGTACTTCGAATCGATTCCCAAAGAGCTGGACGAGGCCGCGATCGTCGACGGCGCCGGCTGGTTCACGATCTACCGCAAGATTGTGATGCCGCTTGCCGGTCCCGCGATAGCCACGGTCGCGATTCTCACGTTTCTCCCTGCGTGGAACCAGTACCTCTGGCCGCTGATGATCGTGCAGTCCGAGGAGCTACGTCCTGTCATGGTCGGGATCGACTACTTCAAGCAGTTGGACACCTCGTGGGGTCAGATCATGGCGTACTCGTCGTTGATCACACTCCCGGTGATTGCCACGTTCGTCTGCTTCCAGCGGTCGTTCATCAACTCCGTCGCTTCTTCGGGCGTGAAAGGCTAAACATGCTGCGGCTACCTGATTCATGGGTCTGGGATGCGTGGTATGTCCAGGACGAAGAGACGTACCACGTGTTCTTTCTCTACGCCTCGCGAGCGCTACATGACCCCGCCCTCCGTCATCGCAACGCCGGCATCGGGCATGCGATATCGACGGACCTCGTGACGTGGGAACGCGTCGAGGACGCACTCGTCTCCGGACCGCCCGGCGCCTTCGATGACGTCGCCACCTGGACCGGCTCGGTCGTCCGCGGCGACGACGGGCGCTGGTACATGTTCTACACGGGCACGACCGACGACGGGCGTGGTGCACTGATCCAGCAGATCGGCCTCGCGACCTCCGACGACCTGTGCGTGTGGCACAAGCACCCGGCCAATCCGGTGCTACGCGCGGACCCCCGGTGGTACGAGCTCGTCGGTGGTGTGGGGGAATGGCAGGACGAGCACTGGCGCGATCCGTGGGTCATCCGTGACATCGACGGCGGAGGCTGGCACATGCTCATCACCGCCCGAGCCCGCGCCGGATGCTGGGAGGGTCGTGGCGTCATCGGGCACGCGACGTCGCCGGACCTCCTCACGTGGACCGCACGCGAGCCCTTGTCACAGCCGAACAGCGACCTGGGGTTCGGGTTCCTCGAGGTACCGCAGGTCGTCGACGTTGACGGCCGGCAGATGCTCATCGTCAATTGCCCAGCGCATCAGATGAACCCGCGGCGCTCGGGGATCCGGCGAGGCGGCATCTGGGTCGCGTCCGCCGACGCATCTATGGGACCGTACGACCTGTCGAATGCGACGCTGCTCGCCGACGAACGCCTCTACGTCGGAAAACTTGTCCAGGATCCCATCGGCGCGTGGGTGCTCCTCGCCTTCGTCAATACCAACGATGCGGCGTTCGGTCAGCTTACCGATCCCATTCCCGTGCGCTGGGTGGGTGAGGTTCTCACCGCCGACGTCACCGCCCGCGAGGCGGCATCACGGTCCGGCGAACCTGCCCGGCGAGAACCACCTCCTCGTGCAGGGTGACAGCAGTGTTCTGGCGCCTCGAAGCCTGAACGATCCGGCCGCCCCATCATCGCGCCAGAGCAAGTCGAGTTCCAGAGGGCGTCACGCCGCGCCTGTCGGCGGAGGATGCCGCCGCGCCCGGACTCGCGGACGCCGCGTCATCCGGCCTGCTCCCGACGATGCAGGCGTGCGTGGCCCGGGCCGCGGCGCTCGCCGACCGCCGCTGACCTCCGAGGGATGGAACACGGCCAGTGCCCAACTCAGACGGCCGTCTCGGACCTCTCAAGCCTCCATAGTCCGCCGTCGGTGAGACGCGACGCGCTTCGGGTCCGACCGGCTTCACGGCAGTTTCCACAAGACGTGGGCGGACCTCAACCGCGTCAATAGGACGCCTACGTGGTCCGAGGGCAACGCGGATCACCCATACACGACCCGCCGCGACGATGCCGCCTCCACGTAGGTGGAGGCGGTATCGCCCACTGCACTGTGCGCGGTCTCGCCTCAGCGCGCGAGCCGGCGCACGGCATCCGCGACCGCCTCGGCCACGCCGTCCTGGAACACCGACGGCACCACCTGCTCGACGCTCGGGTGCGCCACGGCATCCGCGACCGCGCGGGCCGCGGCCAGCTTCATCGCCTCGGTGATCTGCCTGGCGCCGGAGTCGAGCGCGCCGCGGAAGATGCCGGGGAACGCGAGCACGTTGTTGATCTGGTTGGGGAAGTCCGAGCGGCCGGTCGCCACCACCGCCGCATGCCGGCGCGCGACCTCCGGGTGCACCTCGGGAGTCGGGTTGGCCAGGGCGAAGACGATCGACTCCGGTGCCATCGACGCCACCTCGCGCTCGGGCACCGTGCCGCCCGAGACCCCGACGTACACGTCGGCCCCGGCCAGCGCGGCACCGAGCCGGCCGCGCAGCCCCCGCGGGTTGGTCGTCGCCGCGAGCTGCACCTTGTGACCGGAGAGGTCGGCCCGAGACGGCTCGACGACGCCGCGCGAGTCGCAGACCACGACATCGCGCACCCCGGCCCGCTGCAGCAGCCGGGTCACCGCCACCCCGGCCGCGCCGGCCCCCGACACCACCACCCGCTGCGACTCGAGCCGCCGACCGAGCACGCGCACCGCGTTCAGCAGCCCGGCGAGCACCACGACGGCGGTGCCGTGCTGGTCGTCGTGGAAGACCGGGATGTCGAGCCGCTCGCGCAGCTGGGCCTCGATGTCGAAGCACCGCGGAGCGGAGATGTCCTCGAGGTTGATGCCGCCGTAGGTGGGGGCGATGCGCACCACCGCCTCGACGATCTCCTCCACCGTGCCGGTCTCCATCACCACCGGCACCGCGTCGACCCCGGCGAAGTGCTTGAACAGCACCGCCTTTCCCTCCATCACCGGCAGCGCGGCGAGCGGGCCGATGTCGCCCAGCCCGAGCACGGCCGTGCCGTCGCTGACGACCGCGACGGTGTTGCCGCGCGAGGTGTACCGCGCGGCCAGGGCCGGGTCGGCGGCCACTGCGAGCGACACCTCGGCGACACCCGGCGTGTAGAGCAGCGCGAGGTCGTCGCGGTCGCGCAGCGGCTGGGTCGCATGGACGGCGAGCTTGCCGCCCTCGTGCGCCCGGAACACCGGGTGATGTGCATCGACGAAGGACGGGGACGCGGACACGAGCACTCCTGACGGCGGATGATGTCGCTGGGCGCCGAGGAGGGGGTGCGTCTCGGGAAGGCGCCGGAGGAGGGTGGGCCACCGGCCCGAGCAGTGTCGCACAGCACGACGCCGATGCGCAGGTGACCTGGGTCGCGTCGCGGATAGTTACCTGTGCGTGACTGCGCGCCGGGATGCCGCGATGGCAGGATGCGGGGCAACCCGGGCGCCGTCCGCACCCGGCGACGATGTGAAAGGACCACCATGTTCCGCACCCGTGCGCTGGCGATCGCCGCCGTAGCCACCACCGCGCTCGCGCTCACCGCCTGCGGTTCCGACTCGCTCTCGGAGTCGGACTCCGCGAACGCCTCGCCCTCGTCGTCGGCATCCGCCGGTGCGGCCGACCCCGCGCTCGTCGCCAAGCTGCCCGAGAAGATCAAGAGCGCCGGCACGATCGTCATCGGCACCGACGCCACCTACCAGCCGAACGAGTACCTCGACGCCGACGGCAAGACGGTCATCGGCATGGACGTCGACCTGTTCGACGCGGTCATGGCCAAGTTCGGCGTGAAGACCGAGTGGACCCCGTCGGCCTTCGACGCCATCATCCTCGGCGTGCAGGGCGGCAAGTACGACGTCGGCGTCTCGAGCTTCACCGTCAACGCCGAGCGCCTGCAGCAGGCCACCATGGTCAGCTACTTCACCGCCGGCACCCAGTGGGTCACCCAGAAGGGCAACCCCAAGGGCGTGAACCCGGATGACGCGTGCGGCAAGACCGTGGGTGTGCAGAAGGGCACCGTGCAGGCCGACGAGGACCTCCCCGCACGTAACAAGGCGTGCACCGACGCCGGCAAGCCGGCGATCAATGTGCTCGTGGATGCCGACCAGGCGAAGGTCACGGCGTCGGTGCAGTCGGGCAAGGCCGACGCCATGCTCGTCGACCTGCCGCCGGCCATCGCCGCGGTCGACTCCACCGGCGGGGCGCTGGAGCTGCTCGGCGAGCAGTACGACTCGGCCCCCTACGGCTACGTGCTGCCCAAGGACCAGACCGAGTTCGGTGAGGCCATCGTCGAGGCGCTGAAGCAGCTGCAGGCCGACGGCACCTACGAGGAGATCCTCACGAAGTGGAAGACCGAGGGCGGAGCGATCACCGACTTCGCGGTGAACCCGACGGTCTCCTGACCCGCATGTCCGCTGACGCCGCCGCCCGGCCGGATGCCGCCGACCGGCCGGGCGCGATCGACGCCCGGCCGGTGCGGCATCCCTGGCGGTGGGTGGCCGTCGCCGCGATGGCGGTCGTCGTCGCGATGATCGTCAGCTCGTTCGTCCGCAACGAGCGGTGGAACTGGTCGTTCGCATTCGAGATCATGCAACAGCGCCCGGTCATCGAAGGGCTCTGGCGCGGAACGGTGTTGGGCACCATCGGCGCGATGGTGCTCGGCATCGGCCTGGGCGTCGTGCTCGCCGTGATGCGCCTGTCTAGCAACCCGGTCCTGCGCGGTGTCGCGTTCGTCTACACCTGGTTCTTCCGGGCCATCCCCCGGTATGTGCTGCTCGTCCTACTCGGCACCGGCATCGGATTCCTCTACCCGGTGCTCGACGTGGGCGTGCCCTTCGGCCAGGACCTCTCCAGCGCCCTCGGTCTGGGCAGCGACCTCACCGTCCTCCAGCTCGACTACAACAGCATCTCGAGCACCATCTGGGTCGGCATCCTCGGCCTGGGGCTGTCCGAGGCGGCGTACATGGCCGAGATCGCGCGCGCCGGCATCCTCTCGGTCGACCGCGGCCAGACCGAGGCCGCGCAGGCGCTGGGGATGCCGCCCGGGAAGACGATGCGCCGCATCGTGCTGCCGCAGGCGATGCGGGTGATCGTGCCCCCCACCGGCAACGAGACCATCGCCATGGTCAAGGACACCTCGCTGCTCGCGGCCGTGCCCGTCATCGTCGAGCTGTTCTACCAGAGCTACCAGTTCGGCCAGCGGAGCTTCCAGATCATGCCCGGCATCGTCGCCGCCACGCTGTGGTACCTCGTCGTCTGCTCGGTGCTGATGGTGGGCCAGTACTACCTCGAGCGCTACTACGGCCGCGGCTTCGGTGCCACGCCGCAGCCGACCCGCTTCCGGCTCACCAAGATCGGGGCGGACCACTGATGGCCGCCCACCGGGACGACCAGCCGCTCGTCCGGGCGGTCAACGTCACCAAGGCGTTCCACGGCACCGAGGTGCTGCGCGGCATCGACCTCGACGTGCGGCGCGGCGAGGTGGTCGTGCTGCTCGGCCCGTCCGGCTCGGGCAAGACGACATTCCTGCGCTGCGTCAACCAGCTCGAGACCATCGACGGCGGCCGTATCTGGGTCGATGGCGAGCTGATGGGCTACGACGACCGCGGCGGCATCCTGCACCGCCTCACCGACAAGCGGGTCGCCGCCCAGCGCCGCGACATCGGCATGGTGTTCCAGCGGTTCAACCTCTTCCCGCACAAGACCGCGCTCGACAACGTCGCCGAGGCGCCGGTACAGGTGAAGCGGATGCCGCGCGCGGCCGCCCGGGCGCGCGCCGTCGAGCTGCTCGAGCAGGTGGGCCTGGCCGACAAGCGCGCGGCGTACCCGAGCCAGCTCTCCGGCGGGCAGCAGCAGCGGGTCGCCATCGCTCGGGCCCTGGCGATGGACCCCAAGCTGATGCTCTTCGACGAGCCCACCTCGGCGCTCGACCCCGAGCTGGTCGGCGAGGTGCTCGGCGTCATGCGCACCCTGGCCGCCGCCGGGATGACGATGATCGTCGTCACGCACGAGATGGGGTTCGCGCGCGAGGTCGCCGACCGGGTGGTGTTCATGGACGGCGGTGTCGTCGTCGAGGAGGGACCGCCCGAGCAGGTCGTGCTACGCCCGCAGCATCGGCGTACCCAGGCGTTCCTGGCCCGAGTGCGGCAGGACGAGCAGGCCCACGCCGCCGCGGTGGTCGAGGCGGTGAGCGGGAGCACCACCGCGTTGGCAGACCTGCCGACCGAGCAGCCGCCACCACAGCGCGCATGACGTTCCCGCGCCTCGCGCTCGTGCGGGTGCGGGGCCGCTCGATGCTTCCCACATACCGGGACGGTGAGGTGCTCGTGGTGCTTCGCGGCATCCGACCGCGGCCCGGGCGTGCCGCGGTGGTGCGCCTGCCGCCGGACCGGCACGGCGTCATCCGGCCGCTCGCGGTGAAGCGGGTCACCGGCCGCGACCCCGACGATGCCAGCCGCTGGTGGGTCGACTCCGACAACCCGGCCGAGGGCGTCACGTCCTTCGACGTCGGCTCGCTGCGCCGCGACGACATCGAGGCAGTGGTGTTGGGCCGCGTCTCGGTCAGGGGATCTCGCAACGACAACCGCTGAGCCCCTGGCTCGGGCGTACGTGATGGCGTACGCTTGCCTCGGAGGTGGAGTTGATGACAGCGGTGAGTGCGACCTCAGCCCGAGCGAACCTGTACCGGCTGATCGACCAGGTCAACGAGGAGTCCCAGCCGTTGACCATCACCGGTCAGCGCGGCAACGCGGTGCTGGTCGGCGAGGACGACTGGCGAGCCATCCAGGAGA
>JBOFLR010000250.1:0-2599 GCA_051657965.1 Dermatophilaceae bacterium | reverse complement strand
AACTGGCGGTGTGAGCACGGCGAGATCGACATCGTCGCGACAGATGTGGATTGCCTGGTCGTCTGTGAGGTGAAGGCACGCAGCTCCACCGGCTACGGTTCGCCGGTCGAGGCGGTCACCACCGCCAAGGCGTTACGACTCCGGCGGCTGGCCGCCGCCTGGTTGGCCAGCCACGACGTCCATCGCGACCAGGTACGCATCGACATCGTCGGCGTGCTCTGTCGGCCCGGATGCCTGCCGGTGGTGCGGCACGTGGTCGGGGTGGGCTCATGACCTTCGGCCTGGGTCGGACCCGTGCCGTGGCGCTGCTCGGTCTCGAGGGGGCGATGGTCGACGTCGAGGCCCACATCGGGTCCGGTCTACCGCACTTCTCGGTCGGAGGTCTCCCGGATGCCGCGTGTGCGGGTGCACCCGACCGCATCCGTCCGGCTGCGGCGACCGCGGGTGTGGCGGTGCCGCCACACCGCGTCACGGTCAATCTGTCACCGGCGTCGATCCCCAAGCGGGGAGCCGGCTTCGACTTACCGATCGCGGTCGCCGTGCTCAGCGCTGCGGGGGTCGTCCGTTCACGTCTGGCCGCCGAGGTGGTCCATCTCGGCGAGCTGGCACTCGACGGCCGCATCCGCGGGGTGCGAGGCGTGCTCCCCGCCGTTCTGGAAGCGGGTCGACGTGGTGTCCGCCGCGTCGTCGTGCCCCGCGAGAACGTCGCCGAGGCGCAGCTGGTCGACGGGATGACGGTCCACGGCGCATCGACCCTGGGCGAGGTGGTCGCGTGGTACCGATCGGTCGAGCTCGGCGGTGCCCTCCCGCCCGCCGAGGCGTTGCCCCTCCCGCCCGGTCCGGTACCGGCCGGTCTCGACCTCGCCGAGGTCGTCGGCCAGTCGGAGGCCCGGCACGCCCTCGAACTGGCCGCGACCGGCGGCCATCACGTCCAGCTGGTCGGCCCGCCCGGGGTCGGCAAGACGATGCTGGCCGAGCGGCTCGTGACGATCCTGCCGCCGCTGGCCCAGGAGGAGGCGCTGGAGGTCCACGCCATCCGGTCCCTCACCGGACACGTGGGTGAGGTCGCCGCCCTGGATCTCACGCCACCGTTCGTCGCTCCCCACCACACGTCGTCGGTGGCCGCACTGGCCGGGGGCGGATCGGGCATCGCCCTTCCGGGGGCGATCTCACGCGCCCATCACGGCGTGTTGTTCCTCGACGAGGCTCCTGAGTTCTCCACCGCCGCGCTGCAGGTGCTGCGCCAGCCGCTGGAGTCGGGCGAGGTGGTGCTCGCACGGTCCCGTCAGGTCGTGCGCTACCCGGCCCGGTTCCTCTTGGTGATCGCGGCCAACCCGTGTCCGTGCGGTCGCCACCACGGCAAGGGCCTGGACTGCACCTGCCATCCGCGGGCCGTGCGTTCGTACACCTCGCGGCTGTCCGGCCCGTTGCTAGACCGGGTCGACCTGCGAGTGCACGTGCCTCCGGTGCGGCGGGCCGCCATCGGTGAAGCCACGGGCGAGCCGAGCCTGGTGGTGGCCGAGCGGGTTCGGGCCGCCCGCGAGGCGCAGGCGGCCCGGTGGCGCGAGTGCGGATGGGCGGTCAACGGTGCAGCTCCCGGGCACGTTCTCCGACGTCCGCCGTACCGGCTGCCGGGCTCGACGACGGCGGTGCTCGACCGCGCCCTCGACCACGGCCGGCTCTCGCTTCGCGGCTACGACCGGGTCCTGCGGGTTGCCTGGTCGGCCGCCGATCTGGCCGGCCGCGCCGTGCCCGGTCCGGACGACGTGGCGACCGGGCTGCTGCTCCGTGGTGACGCGGGTGTAGCAGCGTGACGGCGTCGAGCCCACCGGGTGGGCGAGAGCGGGACGAACGGTGGGCGCGCGTCGCCTGGTCGTTCCTCGTCGAGCCCGCCGATGTCGAGCTGACCGCCGTCATCGCGGAGCACGGGGCGGCTGAGGCGTTGGCGCGGCTGCGCGAAGGCCGGCTCGAGAGCCGACGGCGGTTCGAACCGCGCCTGGCCCGGCTGGACGTCGACGACCTGGCGCATGCGGTGCAGGCTCGCGGTGTCCGAGTCCTCGTTCCCGGAGACCGGACGTGGCCCCCCGGTGTCGACCGGCTCGCGGCGCCGCCCTATTGCTTGTACGTCCGTGGTGAGTCCGACCTGGCGGCCCTCGCCGACCGCAGCGTCGCCGTGGTGGGGTCTCGAGCGGCCACCGACTACGGGCAGCGGGTCGCCGGTGACATCGGCGACGGGCTGTGCGCCCGCGGCTTCACCGTGGTCAGCGGTGCCGCCTACGGCATCGATGCGGCCGCCCACCGCGGCGCGCTGGCTGCCGGCGGTCCGACGATCGCGGTGCTGGCGTGCGGTGTCGATGTTCCCTACCCGCGGGCACACGCCAGGTTGCTCGACGAGGTGGCCCGTCTCGGTGCGGTGGTGTCCGAGGTGCCGGTCGGCTGCGCGCCGTACCGGTCGCGCTTTCTCGCGCGGAATCGGGTGATCGCCCTGCTGACCCGAGCGACGGTGGTCGTCGAGGCGAGCCTCCGCTCCGGGTCGCTGGTCACCGCGCGCCAGGCGCGTGAGCATCATCTCCCGGTCGGTGCGGTCCCCGGCCCGGTG
>JBOFLR010000249.1:0-5617 GCA_051657965.1 Dermatophilaceae bacterium | reverse complement strand
CGCGCTGACCGGCCGAGGAGTGCCCGGTGGCGTCGCGCGACCTCGCGTGACCTCGCGCGATCCCGCGCGTTCCCGACATCCGGCCGGGTCGGTGGCCGCCACCCGGAAGTGCGCCTGGACCACCGCGGCCGTCCGGCGTCGCAGGGTCTCAGGGCCTCGGGTCGACCGGCTGCATGTTCGTCCAGCCCACGAGGCCGCGCTCCTCGAGCAGCTCGAGCAGGCGCGGAGCAGCGGGGAAGAACTCGAGGAACATCGCGTCGAGCAGCGCGATGAGCTCGTCATTGACCAGGAGCTCGCTCTCGAAGGTCGTGGTCTCCTCGGCCACGGCCTCCGCCACGGCGGCCATCGCCTCGAACGTGACGACGAGTCGGTCCGCCAGCGCCGGCAGCCGCGGGTCGTCCGGCTCGCAGTCGACGAGCTCGCCGGCATCGAGGTAGAGCCGGCGCACCCGCTCGTCGTCGAGCGTCGCGTGCTTGATCGCCATCATCGCGGGAATCGCCTCGGGCATCTGGGCCGCGATGAGGATCCAGCTGTCCCGCTCGATCTCCACGACCCGCTCGCGGAACCCGAACGCGCGCAGTCTGTCGAGGAAGGCGACCGCCTCGGGCGGCAGGGCCAGGCTGTCGCCGGCCGCGAGCCGGGCGATGCGCCGCCGATGCTCCTGGCGCTCCCGGATCTCGGCCCGCAGCCGGCGGTCGATCTCCGCGACCGCCATGGCGAGCTCCGCGTCATCCGCGACGAGCAGCTCGCGCACCCGGGAGAGCGGCACCCCGGCATCGGCGAGCGTGCGGATCTTGACCAGCTCCACCACCGCCGCCGCCGGGTAGCGCCGGTAGCCGGAGCCGTCGCGCCCGGGCTCACGCAGCAGCCCGGTGGCGTGGTAGTGCCGCACCGCCCGCACCGTGACGCCGGCAGCCGCCGCGAGCTGGCTGATGGTGAGCATCGTCCTAGTGTGCGAGCTTCCGGGCCACGTCGCGGTTCAGGTCGGCCCGCCAGGTGTCGATCCACGTGGAGCCGCGCAGCCGCTCGTCGCAGAACGCCGCGACATCGGCACCGGTCACGTCGAGCACGCCCCTGCCCTCGGCGGCGCTCGACTCGAACAGGCCGAGCACCTCCCGCAGGACGGCGACGACGTCCATGCCGTCGCCGGCGGTGAAGCGGAACAGATAACCCTTCGTCTCGTCGTAGACGATGCCGTAGTCGCGGGGCAGTGCCTTCGCCCGCGCCTCCATGGCCCGCCACTCCTTCTTGTCGCCGAGGATCTTCGTCACGAGGTCGATCATGATGGTCTCCGTCATCTGGTGGGGTGGTTCGCGAACGTGGGTGAGAAACGTTGGCGCAGAACGGTTCTCACGTCCACCGGCGTCGGGTGATGCCGGCCGGATGTCGAGTGGTGTCGGGCGGTGTCAGGCCGCGAACGTGCGGCGGTAGGTGCCCATGGCGAGGGCGAAGGCGACCACGAGCAGGCCGAGGCACCAGGCGAGAGCCAGCCACCCGTCGTCCCCGACCGGTTGCTCGGCGAAGAGCCGGCGGACGGTGTCGACGATCGACGTCACCGGCTGGTGCTCGGCGAACCAGCGCACCGGGCCCGGCATCCCATCGGTGGGCACGAACGCCGAGCTGACGAACGGCAGGAAGATCAACGGGTACGAGAACCCACTCACGCCGTCGACCGACGTCGCCGTGAGGCCGGGGATGACGGCCAGCCAGGTGAGCGCGAGAGTGAACAGTACGAGGATGCCGAGGACCGCCAGCCAGGCGAGAACGCCTGCGCCGGAACGGAACCCCATCGCCACGGCGACGAGCACGACGAGTGCCAGCGCCACCAGGTTGGCTGCCACCGAGGTGAGCACGTGGCTCCACAGCACGGCCGAGCGGGCGATCGGCATCGACCGGAACCGCTCGAAGATGCCGCCCGAGACGTCGGTGAACAGGCGGAACGCGGTGTAGGCGATGCCCGAGGCGATGGTGACGAGCAGGATGCCGGGCAGCAGGTAGTCCACGTAGTCGCCGCCGACGTCGATCGCGCTGCCGAAGACGTAGACGAACAGCAGCAGCATGGCGATCGGCGTGATGGCCGTGGTGACGATCGTGTCGGGGCTGCGGAGCACGTGGCGCAACGAACGCTTCGTGAGCACGGTGGTGTCGCGCAGGAGGGCGGCCATCGTCAGTTCCTCCCGGTGACGGCGTCGTCGTGACCGACGATCGCGAGGAAGATGTCCTCGAGCGAGGGCTGTCTCTCGACGTACTCGACGGTCGCGGGCGGGAACAGCCGTTTCAGGTCGGCGAGGGTGCCCTCGGCGATGACGCGGCCACCGTGCAGGACGGCGATCCGGTCGGCGAGCTGCTCTGCCTCGTCGAGGTACTGGGTGGTGAGCAGCACGGTGGTGCCGCGGCCGGCGAGCTCCTTGACGGTGCGCCAGACCTCGAGCCGAGACTGCGGGTCGAGCCCGGTGGTCGGCTCGTCGAGGAACAGCACGGGTGGGTCGCCCACCAGGCTCATCGCGATGTCGAGGCGGCGCCTCATCCCACCGGAGTAGGTGCCGGCTCGGCGGTCGGCCGCGCCGGTGAGGTCGAACCGGGCGAGCAGGGCGTCGGCGACCGCACCGGCATCGGGCAGGTGGCGCAGCTGGGCGACGAGCACGAGGTTCTCGCGGCCGGTCAGCACCTCGTCGACCGCGGCGAACTGCCCGGTGAGACTGATGGATTCGCGGACCTGCGCCGCCTCGGTGGCGACGTCGTACCCACCGACGGTGGCGGCGCCGCCGTCGGCCCGGAGCAGGGTCGACAGGATCCGGACGACGGTCGTCTTGCCGGCGCCGTTCGACCCGAGCAACGCCTGGATGGTGCCGGTCGGGATGTGGAGGTCGACGCCCCGGAGCACCTCGGTGTCGGCGAAGGACTTGGTGAGCCCGACGAGCTCGATGGCTGGTGTGGTGGTCATGTCACGAGCGTGCCGGGTTGACGCAGGGTCAAGGTCAAGCCGGCCCCAGCCCGCTCGTCATCCGGCCGTGGCCGCCATGGCGTCCACGGGTGTCGGTGGCGTTCGTATGTCGACGCCGCTGACGCGGAACGCCGCCATGGCGTCGGTGTGTGTGGGGTGGCGTCCCGCGTCAACGGCGGGCCGGGGCGACTCCGGGGGCGTTCGCGGCATCCCTGGGCACCGGCCCGCCCGGGTGCGCGATGCGCGCGACCCGGGCGGGCGTGGGCCAGATCGTCAGTGGTCGATCGCCTGGGCGACTCCGTGCCCGGTGAGGCTGCGCACCTCCATCTCGGCGTACTTCTGCTCGTTGTGCTCGCCGCTCGTGACCGAGCCGAGCCAGCCGAGGAAGAACGCGAGGGGGATGGAGACCAGGCCGGGGTTGTCGAGCGGGAACCAGGAGAAGTCGACGGTCGGCGGCAGCATCGCGAGGTTCGCCCCGGTGGCCGGGTCGACCTTGCCCGAGACGACCGGGCTGAAGACGATGAGCCCGATGGCACTCGCCAGCCCGCCGTAGATCGAGAACAGCGCGCCGCGGGTGTTGAAGCCCTTCCAGAACAGCGAGTACAGGATGGTCGGCAGGTTGGCGCTGGCGGCCACGGCGAACGCGAGTGCCACGAGGAACGCGACGTTCTGGTCCTTGGCGTACATGCCGCCGACGATCGCGACGGCGCCGATGACCACCGCGGCGAGACGCGCCACCCGCACCTCCTGCTCCTGGGTGGTCCGGCCGTGCTTGAAGACCTCCTTGTACAGGTCGTGGGCGAAGGTCGCCGAGGTCGCGATGGTCAGGCCGGCCACCACCGCGAGGATGGTGGCGAACGCGACCCCGGAGATGACGCCGAGCAGCACCGACCCGCCGAGCTCGTAGGCGAGCAGCGGAGCGGCCGAGTTGGCCTTGCCCGGTGCGGCGCCGATGGCCTCCGGGCCGACCAGGGCAGCGGCGCCGTAGCCGACCACGAGGGTGAGCAGGTAGAACCCGCCGATCAGCCAGATCGCCCACTCCACCGACTTGCGGGCCTGCTTGCTCGTGGGCACGGTGTAGAACCGCTGCAGCACGTGCGGCAGGCCGGCCGTGCCGAGCACGAGCGCCATCGACAGCGAGATGAAGTCGATCTGGGTGGTGAGGCTGGTGCCGTACCGCAGCCCGGGGTCGAGGATCGCCTCGCCGTTCACCGACCGCTCGACGGCGGCCTCGAACAGGCTCGACAGGTTGAAGGAGTACATGCCGAGCACCCAGACCGTGATGACCGCCGTGCCCGCGATGAGCAGCACGGCCTTGATGATCTGCACCCAGGTGGTGCCCTTCATCCCGCCGATGAGCACGTACGCGATCATCACCACGCCGACGACCGCGATGACGAGGTTCTGCGCGGCCTCGCCGCTGACCCCGAGCAGCAGCGACACCAGTGCACCGGCGCCGGCCATCTGCGCGAGCAGGTAGAAGAACGAGACGCAGATGACCGAGATGGCCGCGGCGATGCGCACCGGGCGCTGCCGCAGCCGGTACGACAGCACGTCGGCCATGGTGAACCGGCCGGTGTTGCGCATCAGTTCGGCCACGAGCAGCAGCGCCACCAGCCAGGCGACGAGGAACCCGATGGAGTAGAGGAACCCGTCGTAGCCCTGCAGCGCGATGGCCCCGGCGATGCCGAGGAAGGATGCCGCCGAGAGGTAGTCGCCGGCGATGGCGATGCCGTTCTGCCGGCCCGAGAACGCGCCGGCGGCGGTGTAGTACTGCTCGGCGGTCTTCTTGCCCGACGCGACGCGCACGACGATGACCAGGGTGACGACGACGAACGTCGCGAAGATCGCGATGTTGAGCGCGGGCGAGCCGACCGACGTGGACTCGGCGGCGGCAAGCGTGGGCAGGACGGCGGGCGCGAGGGCGGCCATGGTCAGTGCTCCTTCGCGCCGTCGAGCCGGGCGCCGAGCCGGTCGGCCATCGGGTCGAGCTCGCGGTTGGCCCAGCGGGCGTAGAGGAAGGTGATGGCGAACGTCGTGACGAACTGACCGAGACCGAAGAGCAGCCCGACGTTGATGTTGCCGACCAGCTCGGTGCCCATGAAGCCCGGTGCGAAGGTGGAGAGCAGCACGTAGACGAAGTACCAGGCGATGAAGAACGCGGTCATCGGGAACACGAAGCCCCGGAATTTACGGCGCAGCTCCTGGAACTCCGGTGTGGACTGGACGGCGAGGTAGGGGTCCTCGTCCCGGGTGCGAGCCTCGTTGCTCACGGGTCACCTCCGACGGATCGGTTACCCGGGGCCTGCCGCCCGGGTTCGTCCCAGCCTGGGCCGCGGATGCCGCGTGCGGCAGGGGTGGCGCGGATCCGCGCGACGGACGGGTTCCCGCGGTCGCCGTGCGGGCGTCATCCGTGCGGTGAACGGCACCGACGATGCGCCGAACGGTCAACACCGTTCGCCCGGTGACCTCACGTGCGGCACCTTCAGCCCGTTGTCCGGATGTCGACCAGGATCGACCTGGTGGCGGCGCCGAGGCGATTCAGGAAACCTCCAGGGTGACCTCCGAGATCGCTCCGGGTGGGGGAGGATAGCTTGATGCTCGCGAGGTGGCGGTGGTGGCTACCGTATCCGGCGATCGCGATGGTGTTCTGGGTCCTGCCCAGCCTCGCCC
>JBOFLR010000248.1:0-1516 GCA_051657965.1 Dermatophilaceae bacterium | reverse complement strand
ACGCACTACCTCAACTCGATCCAGCGACTCCGAGAGACCGGCGACACGAGCGCTGCTGACGCCCTTGCTGCGCAGCTAGAGCGAATCGACGCCGAGATCGCCCAGGCCGACTACCGAGCCGCGAACGTCAGAGCTGGATATGTCTACGTCATCTCCAACCTTGGTGCATTCGGCGACGGCGTCGTCAAGATCGGCATGACTCGACGCCTCGAGCCTATGGATCGCATTCGCGAACTCGGCGACGCCTCGGTGCCGTTCACGTTCGACGTTCACGCCCTGTTTTTCAGCGACGACGCTGTGACCATCGAGGCCATGCTGCATCGCCAGTTCGCTGACCGACGCATCAACAAGGTCAACACGCGTCGTGAGTTCTTCCGCGCCAGCCCGGCGCAAGTCCTCGCTGCGCTGACGGAGCACGACGTGTCCGTTCTGGAGTTCACGACACGAGCCGCCGCAGACGACTTCCGCATGAGCTGGCCGCAGGGGTACCCCGCCGATGAGGCCAATGACGGCGCCGATCACACAGGCAGGCCAGTCTTGGGATCGTAGAGATCCTCTGCAGTGCGGATCTCGCGCTCTTTGCTTTCGGGCTCAGCTGCGTACGCGTCGACCGCAGCGCGGGCCGCCCGCGCCCGCCTGTCGTGGTCAGCTCTGGGCTCGTCGGGGTGACCGGCGCTCATGACCACAGTCAACAGCACTCGCGGTCTCGGTATCAGCGGCTCTTCACCGCTGGGTGTGGGATGAGGGCGGTCGCCGGGCGACGTAGGTCGACGGGGGTGGGGTCGAGGTCCCCGAGGATCAGAACTCTTGCCTCCATCCGGTGGCCCGAGCGGTCGACCGGGGGTCGGCGACGATGCTGGCCTCGACCCGGGAGGCCGCCGACATCCGACACGGCACATCCACCGCGGCCTCGGGCCCCGCGCAGGCTCCGCGTTCGTCCTCGAGGATGCCGATGAGCGCGGACGGGCCGACGAGCACCGCGGTAGACCCGTCGCGGCAAGGTATCAACGGTCGTTTCTATCCGAGGATCGACATCCGCTCAGGTCACCCGCCGCCGGTAGACCAGGCGCCGGAGCAGCACCTCGGCCGGCCCGCGGCTGCCGGCTCGCTCCATGAGCACGGCGAGGACCACGGTCGCCAGCCAGGTGCCGGCCGCGAGCAGATAGGCGGTGGTCGCACCGATCCGGCCACCCCAGGCCAGGCCCCATCCGGACATCACCGGGGCGAGCACGATCGACTGCGCGAGATAGCAGCTGAGCGAGCGCTTGCCGGTGGCGGCCACCGCGCTCGCGATGCCGCCGCTGCCGGCCGGTCGTCCGGAGCCGTGCCGGCGAGCCGCCCACCACCCGAACAGGGCGAGGTACCCGAGCCCGCCGACGATGCCGGTCACGGTGTGCAGGGCACCGACGAGGAAGCGCACCGGAGACGCCGGGTCGTCCCACCACCCGGCCGCCACCGCGCCGAGCGGCATCCCGCCCAGGATGCCCACCGTTACACAACCCAGTGCCAACCGGCG
>JBOFLR010000247.1:0-4036 GCA_051657965.1 Dermatophilaceae bacterium | reverse complement strand
GGCGGCTCGGTGGCGGCGCTGCGGGCGGTGGAGAAGGGCTACCGGGTGCTGGTGCTCGAGGCCGGGCGCCGGTTCGAGGATCACGAGTTCGCCCGCACCTCGTGGGACGTGCGCCGCTACCTCTGGGCGCCACAGCTGGGCTGCTACGGCGTGCAGCGCATCCACCGGCTGCCCGACGTCGTGGTGCTCGCCGGCGCCGGGGTGGGCGGTGGCTCGCTCAACTACGCGAACACCCTCTACGTACCGCCGCGACCGTTCTTCCAGGACCCGCAGTGGGCCGACGTCACCGACTGGGCGGCCGAGCTCGCGCCGCACTACGACACCGCCAGCCGCATGCTGGGCGTGGTCACCAACCCCTGCGACGGGGTCGTCGAGGAGGCGATGCGCCGCACCGCCGACGACCTCGGGGTCGGCCACACGTTCCGCAAGACCCCTGTCGGGGTGTTCTTCGGGCCACCCGGCAGAGTCGTCGACGACCCCTACTTCGGCGGAGCCGGACCACGCCGTACCGGCTGCACGTCGTGCGGCAACTGCATGGTCGGCTGCCGGGTCGGCGCCAAGAACACCCTGGTCAAGAACTACCTGGCGCTCGCCGAGGGGCTCGGGGCCGAGATCCGGCCGATGCGCACGGTGACCCGGCTGGGGGTGCTGCCCGGCCCTCGGCGAGCCGACGGTTCGGGCGAGACGTACCGCGTCCTCCACGAGCGCACCGGGCCGGTGGCCGGGCGCGATCGGCAGGTGGTGCGAGCCCGACAGGTCGTGGTAGCCGCGGGCACCTGGGGGACCCAGCAGCTGCTGCACGCGATGCGAGAGGAGGGCGAGCTACCGCGGCTGTCCGAGCGGCTCGGGCACCTCACCCGCACCAACTCCGAGGCGCTGCTCGGCGCGATGGGCGAGCGGCCCCCGGCCCGGGCCGACCTCACCCGCGGGGTGGCCATCACCTCCTCCTTCCACCCCGACGCCGACACGCATGTCGAGAACTGCCGGTACGGCCCGGGCTCGAACGCGATGGGGCTGCTGGCGACACTCGCGGTGCCGGGTGACACCCGCCGCCCGCGGTGGGTCGAGTTCCTCCGCACGATCCTGGGCGACCCGCGCACCTTCATCCGGATGATGCCCACGGCCCGTCGGTGGAGCGAGCGGATGGTGGTCGGTCTGGTCATGCAGAGCCGTGACAACTCGCTGCGGGTCTCGACCCGGCGCGGGATGCTCGGCCGGCGGGTGCTGACCTCGACCCAGGGGCACGGCGAGCCGAACCCCACCTACCTGCCGGCCGGGCACGACGCGATGCGCGCGCTCGCCGCGCGGCTGGCCGAGGCGACCGGTGAGTACACCGTGGCCGGCGGCTCGTGGTTCGAGGTGTTCGACGTGCCGATGACGGCTCACTTCCTCGGTGGTGCGGCCATTGCCTCGTCGCCCGCACGCGGGGTGCTGGACCCCTACCAGCGGGTGTGGGGCCATCCGGGCGTCTCCGTGCTCGACGGCGCGGCGGTGTCGGCGAACCTCGGCGTCAACCCGTCGCTGACGATCACCGCGCAGGCCGAGCGAGCGATGTCGTTCTGGCCGAACGCGACCGACGCCGACGCGCGACCCACGCAGGAGGCCGTGCTCGCCGGGGGGTACCGGCGGCTGGATGCCGTACCGGCCGCGCGTCCGGCGGTGGCCACCTGGCCGCACCCGCACCGGCACTCGCACTCGCGCCCAGACGCGGGGCCGAGCAGAGCCGGCGCCGCAGCTGTGTCCGCCGGCCCCGACCGTGCCCGGATGGTGGACGTCCAGGCAACTCGGGCACGATGACGCCGTGACTCTCCTCGATCGCCTCACCGGCCTGATCGAGTCGATCGGCGAGCTCGGGGTCGGGCTGCTCATCGCGCTCGAGACCGTACTCCCGCCGATCCCGTCGGAGGTGATCCTCCCGTTCGCCGGCTTCGCGGCCGCGCAAGGGCAGATCGACCCGGTGCTGGCGTGGGTCGCGGCCACCGTGGGGTCGCTGACCGGAGCCGGCGTGCTCTACTGGCTGGGCGCGGCGCTGAGCTACGAGCGGATCGAGTATCTCGCCGAGCGGCGGTGGTTCCCGCTGTTCAGCCGGCGCGACCTCGAGCGGGGCTTCGCCATCTTCGACCGGTACGGCGCGGTGGTGGTGCTGCTCGGCCGGCTGATCCCGATCGTGCGGTCCGTCGTGTCGTTGCCGGCGGGCGTCTCCCGGATGCCGCTGCCCCGCTTCCTCGCGCTCACGGCGGTGGGAAGCGGCATCTGGAACGGCATCTTCATCGCGCTCGGCTACCGGCTGCGCGAGGACTATGCGCTGGTCGAGCAGTGGGTGGGTCCGTTCGCCACCGGGGTGCTCGTCGTGGCGGTCCTGGCGGTGGTCTGGCTTGCCGTGCGCCGGCGGCGCCAGCTGCGTGCGGCCGCCGGCCAGGGCGAGGACCCGGATGACGGGTCAGCAGGGCCCCACACAGACAGTGCCCAGACGGAACGGCCGCCGGCGCCCCGCTGAGAGCGGGTCCCGACGGATCGTCGGGGCGCCGATGCTGACCTGTCGCGCACCGCGAGCTGTGGTCACCTGATGTCGGTGGCCGGTGGGACGATCCGCGGATGAGCGGGTCGTCATCCTCGTCGTCGTGGTCGTTCGAGGCCGCGCTGTGGCGCTGGCGGGACGGCTCGTGGTTCTTCGTCACCGTGCCCGAGGTGGTGAGCGACGCCGTCGACGAGGCGGTGGGCGACGCCACCGGCGGGTTCGGGTCGGTCCCGGTCGAGGTGGCGGTGGGCGGCAGCACCTGGCGCACGTCGCTCTTCCCGTCCCGCGAGGCGCAGGCGTTCGTGCTGCCGGTCAAGAAGGCGGTGCGCGTCGCGGAAGGTCTGGACGAGGGCGAACCGGCGGCGTTCGTCATCCGGCTCCTCGCCCGGTGAGCACGGGCCCGCTGCCGCCGGCCTGCTGGGAAGCGCGGGTTCGATGTCGTACCCGTCGGGTGCTTCCAGATACCCCGGCTCGCAGATCACCGTCGTGCTGACCCGTCGGCAGTGGGGGGCCTGGGAACTCGTCGCGCCGGGAGTGCCAGGGCGGGGAGCAGGGGCGCCTCACTATGCGCTGCCGGTTCGAGCCCAGAGCGCGGAGATCGGCATGATCCACAGCCGTCCGCCGAGGTGTCGTGGTTCGGGGGCGGTGCAGAGCACGATCCCGGCGGCCAGGTCGGCACCCAGCCGACTCTCCAGCAACCGCAGGCCACGCAGGTCATCGGCCCGGACTGTCACGCCCGACTTGACCTCGACACCGACGACTCGGCCGTCGCCTGACTCGAGCACGAGGTCGACCTCGACACCGTCGCGGTCGCGATAGTGGAAGAGGTCGGGACGGACCTGTGACCACTCCGCCTGTGCACGCAACTCCCCTGCGACGAACGTCTCGACGAGCCTGCCTGCAAGCTCGGCATCGTTCCGGAGGCGTCCGCCGAGCAGCCGGGCAGCCAGCCCGGTGTCGGTGATCGTGAGCTTCGGCCGCCGGACGACCCTGGTGGTGAGATTCGTGGACCACGCCGTCACGGTCTGGATGAGGAACACGGCCTCCAGATGGGCCAGGTAGCTGTCGGTGGTGGAACGCGAGAGCCCGAGATCGCGGGCCACATCGGTGATGTTGAGCTCGCCGGACGTGCGAGCTGCGCAGATCCGCAGGAGCCTGGGAAGCTCACGGAGGTACGTCGCGTCGGTGAGGGCTCGAATCTCCCGGTCGACGACTCCGGCAACGTAGCTGTCGAACCATGCCGTCCGTCGCCGGCCCGTCCGGTCCAGCGCCGGCAGGAAGCCACCGGCGCCCGCTCGTTCGAGAACCTCCGCCCGCGACACCGCCGGTGGGCGCAGGTCCACCAGCGAATCGCCGAACGCGGAGTCGATCAACGTCGGCTCTCTCGACTCACCACCCAGCTCGGCCTGGGTGAACGGCCACAGCGTCAACGCTTCCATCCGCCCGGCGAGAGAGTCCGCAAGCCTCGGCGCACCCAACAGGCGCGTCGATCCGGTGAGCAAGAAGCGGCCCGGACGG
>JBOFLR010000246.1:0-1826 GCA_051657965.1 Dermatophilaceae bacterium | reverse complement strand
GGCCATCCGGTCTCGGGCACGGTGCAATTCACCACCACCGCGGGCTCGAGCGGCTCTCCCACGCCGAGCCCGTCAGTCACCTCGCCCACCGCCGGTCCGACCAGTGCTTCACCCACCCCCGCACCGTCGGCTACGCCGGCCACCGCTCCCGCTTCGGATGACGCGGGGAGCCCCTGGCCGTGGGTGGTGGCGGTCGGCCTGCTGCTGCTCGTGGCACTCGCTGTGGGGGCCACGGTGGCCCGCCGTCGCGGCGCTGCCAGGTCCGGATGACGGCCGGTCTCGGCCCCGGATGACGGCCGGTCCGAAGCCGGGATGACGTACCGGTCCGGGTCGGGATGACGACCGGTCCGGGTCGGGATGACGACCGGTCCCGGACGCTCTGACGGACGGGTCTCGCCGATTTCCGGCGGGCACGTCCGCCCTGCTAGCGTTTGCGGTCGCGCGCCATTAGCTCAATTGGCAGAGCAGCTGACTCTTAATCAGCGGGTTCGGGGTTCGAGTCCCTGATGGCGCACCCTTCCCGCAGGTCACCGGTCCTCCGCCGTGTACGCCGCGGCTGCTCGCCGGGACACCGGGACACATGTCGGAACCCGCGCGCCCGATCACCCCTTGCCGTCGGACTCGTCGGTCGACCCCGACCTCACGCAGCGCCCGCGCGGCGTCTCGTGGGTCCGAGCGTCGGCGTTGCGACCCGTGCCACGATGATCGCGTGACGAACGCTCTGGGCTTCGAGGTCGTCGCCGTCCAGGACGGAGTAGCGGCAATCGTGCCGACGATCGACGGTGAATCACTGGCGACTCTGTCGCCAATTTCGAATCACGGTGTGGCTACGAGCCGGCTGGAGGGTACGCCGGCATCATCCCCGCACTCCGGATCTGACCATCCGTCTTCGACCGCCACCAATACTCGAGCGCCGTGGCAGATGTTGCCCAGAAGCCCGGCTGAATCGCGCTCATGTGCCGCGGCGAGTGAAGTTCGAGCCGGCACATCGTGACAGATGCTCTACTACCTGTATGGCGATCCACGGATACTCCGAGCGAGCGAGCTTCGCCGGCGCTGATCTGCGCCAACGGACCTTCGATGGCAGGTCCTTCAAGATGTGCGACTTTCGCGGCGCTGACCTCCGAGGGGCCTCCCTCAGAGGCTGCCACTTCGCCGGTTGCGACCTTCGGGACGCGGACCTCAGATGGGCCGATCTCACCGAGGCCGAGTTCACCTATGTCATGACCCATAGCCCCGACCATGGACGCACTGATGTCTCAGGGGTCCGATGGGAGGGCGCGCGCCTTGAGCGAGTCACCACGGACCGAGTCATCGGCTGGCCGTCCAACTGACACTCGGTCCCGACTTCCTTGGAAGCTTCTACCCTTCGGCAATGGACGTCCACCTGCTTTGGCACGTGCGGCACACTCGGCACCGAGAAGGGGTCCGAAGTCGAACATCGTGACTCGTCGGGTGATGTGCTCGTCGACGATGAACTCGACGACGTCAAGCTTCTCGGTGTCTACAGTTCGTCGGATGCCGTCGCCGCGGCCGTCTTCCGAGCGCGGGACCGACCAGGATTCAGTGACGAGCCCGACTGCTTCACCACTGACGTATACACGGTGGATGAGGACAACTGGGTTGATGGCTTCGTCACCATCCCGTGGCCCGGCGACTGATCGGACGTAGAACGTCCGCAACTGCCTGACCCGAGAGCGCCGCGCGGTGACGCACCGAACGACTGCGCCGCACTCCCCACGATGGATGTGCACCCCGCGACAGATGGACGTTCCGCGGTTTCGTGGGGTCACGGGGGTGTCGTGCGCCCGGTAGACCTGTCGACA
>JBOFLR010000245.1:0-4017 GCA_051657965.1 Dermatophilaceae bacterium | reverse complement strand
GGAGCAGGTCGAATCTCTCCTCACGGCCGCTCTCGAAGCGCACGTCGACACCGTCCTGGTCCTGGTCGACGTCGACCACGAAGTCACCGAAGCGCTGCTCGACCTCCGGAGGAAGCACGCCCGTCAGGATCTCCGCGAGCCGCCCGCGGAGGATCTCCACCTCTGCGGTGGGGCCGTCCCGGCCCTCGGCGCGCGGAAAGATCGCGTAGGCGCGCCCGGACTCGTCGATGTACCTGGTGCCGGTCTCGCCGGTCAGGTTCTCCATCACGTGCTCGTGGACGCCCATCCGGCGGATGACCTCTCGACCGAGCCCGCGGATGTCGATGTTCTGACCGGTGCTGCGCGGTCGGTCCGAGCGCTCCAGCAGCGTCACCTGCCAGCCGGTCCGCGCCAGCGCCCAGGCCAACGCGGGGCCGGCGATGCTCGTGCCCGTGATGAGTGCTCGACGAGATCTCCTCGACGGTTCGGTCATGGTGACTCCTTCTGGTCGCGGCCTCGCCCGACCGACTAAGATGCACTATGGTGAAGTAACTTCACTATAGCGCAATATCCAGCGTTCGGATCGTCGAGAGAGGACGAGATGAAGAGACGGACCTTCAAGCCCCACTACTGGGCACTGGCACAGGTGGGATCACGGATCCGCTACACCCCGCCCATCGCCAAGCGCCTCACCGCGGGCAGGGCGTTCGACGAGTCGGTGATCCAGATACCGACTCGGCACGGACACGTCCGTGCGATCGTCGTGCGTCCTCCGCGCGACGCCACGCCCCGACCGACACCACCGGTCCTGATGCACCTGCACGGCGGCGGCTTCCTCAACCGGTACCCCGAACAGGACATCCACCTCGCTCGCTACCTTTGCGCGCAGCTGCCCGCGATCGTGGTGCTCCCTGACTACTCCACCGCACCCGCCGTGCGCTACCCGCTGGCGGAGGAGCAGATGTACGACGCCGCGAGGTGGGTTCAAGACTCCGGCGCGGAGCACGACTGGGACGGCACACGCCTGCTCCTCTCCGGGATCAGCGCTGGAGCCAAGCTCGCGATCAACATCTGTCAACAGACCCGCGACCAGGACGTCCCGCGGCCTACGGCGGCCTCATTCATCGTCCCGGTGACACACATGACCCGCACCGACCGCACGTCTCCCGCGGCCCGACCCGCCATCAACCCCTTCGTCCAACGGCTGGTCGCCTGGGCCTACTTCCCCGACGCAGAACGGCGCGGTGAAGCCCTGGCCGCGCCCAGGAACGACGCCCACCTGGCCGCCGCCATGCCACCGATCATCATCCAGACCGGCGAACTGGACACACTCGCACCAGAAGGTCGAGAACTCGCAGAGAATCTCAGCGCCGCCGGAGTGACCGTCGCCTTCACCGAGCGTCCCGACGCCGACCACGGCTTCTACAGCAGTAAGCCCGCCGCCCGAGTCCAAGCAATGCTCGACGACGTCGTCGACTTCTTCAGACAGCAGCTCGACAAGCACGAGCTCCACGACTGATCGAGCCGAGGGAGTGCCCGCTGAACGGTGCTCCTGTCGACTGCACCGTGAAGGTGGGGCGTGTCGGGCTTGAACCGACGACCGGCGGATTATGAGTCCGCTGCTCTGACCGACTGAGCTAACGCCCCGCGTGGCCCGAGCTGTGTGCCCAGGCCGCCGTTCAGGACGAGGCCTTGGTTCACGTCTCGCGGACCGAACGGCGAGCCTACCGGGGCGGGTCACGACGGCGGATGACGCCCGCGCCACCCAGCGAGTCGGTGCGTGACGGGCGGGGCGTCGTCCGATCTCGAGCCGATGCACGGCCGGCGTCGGCGGTGAGCGTCATCCGGCCTAGAGATGGTGCGTCGTCGGTCTCGACGATGCGTCATCCGAGCTCGATACGGGTCAGCGGCGCTCCTCCTTCCACAGGAACTCGCGCAGTGGCAGCCCGCTCGCCCGGATCGTCGCAGCGCGCGCACGTCCGACATACCGGTAGTGCCACGGCTCGTACATGTAGCAGACCCCCGCCTGCTGCCCCTTCGGGTAGGAGAGGACGAAGCCGTACCTCCAGGCGTTGGCGGCCATCCATGCTCCGGCCCGCGTCGTGGCCCAGTCCGCGAGCTCCCACGCCGGCGGCCCTCCTGCGGAGCGGAAGTCGAGGGAGGTGCCGAGCTGGTGCTCGCTGTGCCCAGGCCGCGCACTGCCGCGCCGGGCGCGGTCCTCGCCGCGGTCCGCGACGTCCTGGCGGAACAGCTCGGCCTGGGTGGCGTGGCTGCGGTAGCCCGACTGCACAGCGATCGGAGCGCCGGCCACGCGGGCAGCGGCGGTCATCGCGGCCAGGTCGGGCAGGACCGCCGCCCGCACCGAGTGCCCGTCGTCGAGGCCGGCCAGGCGGGTGGACCGCAGGTCGCCCGGCGCGAAGGTGCGATCGAGGCGGTAGGTCCAGTCGAGCAGCGAGCGAGCCCAGTCGGAGGCGCCGCGATGCCGGGTCGGCGTGTCCGCCACGGCGCACGGCGGTAGGGGTGGAGCGGTGTCGGCCTCGGCGCGCTGCAGCCAGGTGCCGGTGTCGGGCCGCCAATGCACCTGGTCGGCGCGCACGTCGCCGAGGTAGTGGCCGGGCTGTGGCCGGTCGCCCGGTCGCCCCCAGGTGATGGTCGGCGCTCCGCGCACGAGCCAGGCGCTCGTGCTCGGGCGGTAGACGGCGATGTCGGCAGGGCCGTCACCGTCGTGGTCGGCTGGGACGGGGATGTCGCCGGGCCGGCCCCAGGTGGCCGCCGCGCCGAGGCCGCGGACGTGCCAGGTGCCGGTGCTCGGGCGGTAGACGGCGAGATCGGCGCGGGCGTCGCCGGTGTAGTCGGCGGGGACCGGGATGTCGCCCGCGCGCCCCCAGCGGACCGCCGCGCCGAGGCCGCGCACGTGCCAGGTGCCGGTGCCGGGCCGGTAGACGGCGATATCCGCCCTGCGGTCGCCGGTGTAGTCGGCGGGAAGGGGGATGTCGCCGGGCCGGCCCCAGCGGACGGTGCCGACACCGTGGAGGTACCAGGTACCGATGCTCGGGCGGTAGACGGCGAGGTCGGCGCGGGCGTCGCCGGTGTGGTCGGCGGGGACCGGGATGTCGCCCGAGCGCCCCCAGGTGGCTGCCGCGCCGAGGCCACGCACATACCAGGTGCCGGTGCTCGGACGGTGGACCGCGATGTCGATCCGTCCGTCGCCGGTGTAGTCGGCAGCTACCGGGATGTCGCCGCGCCGGCCCCACGTGATGGCGGCGGTCGATGGCGTCGCACCGCCCGCGGTGGGTCCCCCGGTGGAGCTGTCGTCGGGGCGGGGCGCGGCCGAGCCGGTCGCCGGCAGAGCGACCGCAGCGCTCACCGCGAGCACGGCCAGGCGTGCCGACCTCGGGATCATCGACGAAAGCTCCTCGGCATGGTCACCGGGCCCGGCCGTCGACCGGGCCCTGCCCATCAGTCTGCCCGCACCGTGACGTGGCGGCATCCGCGCGCTGACACCGCTGCATCCGCGCTGACCCAGCAGGCGTCCGCGCGCCGGCGTAGCGGTATCCGTGCGCCGGCCCGGGCGCTGATCACTGTGCAAGACGATGCTGGCGATGTCGCTGGTGCCGATGCGTTCGGTGGTGCATGATGTGCACCACAACGGCACCGTAAGGTGCCTGCACAGCGCACGACCGGCCACCTACGCACCTACGTAGGCTCCGCAGCTCCATCCAGGAGTTCGCATCGGCAGTATCGGCTCGCATCACGTGTGACGGCGTTGGGGAAGACGTCCCACGCACGTGAAGGAGACCCGGATGTCTGTCGCTACGCCGCATCTGTCGACGCGTGGAGTGGTCTTCATCCACTCCACGCCCAAAGTGCTGTGCCCGCACATCGTCTGGGCGCTCGAGGCCGTCCTCGGTGTCCGCGTCGCCGTCGACTGGACCGACCAGCCCGCCGCCCCTGGCATGGTGCGCGCCGAGCTCAGCTGGGCGGGGGAGCCCGGCGCCGGGGCACGGCTCGCGTCGGCGTTGCGTGGCTGGGACCATC
>JBOFLR010000244.1:0-13845 GCA_051657965.1 Dermatophilaceae bacterium | reverse complement strand
CGGGGTGAGCGCCCGCGATCACCGAATTCCCGTTCGCCCTGACACCTCGTGCCCGGTGTCCTAGGCTTGCCGCGGCTCCGCAGGGGGGAGCTCCTCGTTGGCCTACTCGTGGAGCGAACCGATGCGTGGTCGTCATGGTGTGGTGGTCGCGACTGTCGTCGCGGTGGTCGGGACGTCGGTCCCGTTCGTGATGTCTCCGGGCGGAGCGGCATCCGCCGCCCCTCTCGCCGGCGCGCCGAACACGGAGATCGTCCTGTCCGTGGATGCCGACGGCACCGCCGCCTTCGACACCGACCCGGTCACGCCGACCACCACGCACCCGGTGGCGCACACCCCGGGTAGCGACGGCAGCGCCAACAACGGCGTCGTCCGCACGTACGACTCGGTGCGCTACCGCATCGACTGGAACGTCAACGAGGTCGACGCGACCGGAGCGCGCCTGTCCGCCACGCTGCCCGAGGGCGTGCGCTGGAAGGCCGACCCGTCCGGGCTCGTGGCGCCCGGCTGTGCATCCGACAGCGACGGCTCGTCCATCTCGGCCGACGGCCGCACCCTGGTGTGCGTGCTCGGCGAGAAGAAACAGGGCACCGCGGGCACCGTCTTCCCCGTCGCCGAGGTGCTCGGCCTGCTCGACGACGACGTGGTGTCGCTGCGTGCCGTCGTCGACACCGATCAGACCCCTCCGGTCACGTCCCAGCCGGCCCAGGTGACCGTGTCGGCGACGGCCCGGGCCGACTGGGTCAAGGGGGTCCCCGACGAGATCACCGACGTCGTCAACGGTGGCGTCCCGGGCCGGCTGCTCATCTATCCGATCTCGCTGAACCCCGGCTCCGGTGGCCGCAAGGGCAGCTCACCGCTCGACGACTCCTACACCTACAACTTCTTCGACAACGCCTGGGGCCTGGCCACCGGCGCGGTGCTGGCGCCACAGTCCCTGCTCGACACCTACGCCGGGGGTCGCACCAGCTGCGGTGGTTACGACGGAGCCGGCGAGCTCCCACTGGGCCGGTCGATCACCGGTCGGTCCACCGCGATCAACACGACCGCTGGAGGGTTGGCCGGTGGCACGTTCTCGTGCACCGACGGCGCCGTGAACGACTTCGTCGTCGCGGTCTCCGTCGGCGGCCAGAACACCGCGACGGCGCCGGCCTACAACGCCTCGGGGCGCAGGAACGCGGTGGGCACCACCATCGCCGGGCAGATCGCCTGGTGGGTCCCGGAGGCCGAGCTGCGGGCCCGGGCCGGGCAGCCGCCGCTCCCACAGCCGGCCGCCGGAGGGCTCAACCTCGGCAACGACATCTCGGCCACGGCGGCCACCATCACCTACCCGCCGAACCCGGCGACCACGCTCACGCCCCCCGCGATCGCGCCGATCCAAGTGCGTGTCCCGCCCGGCACCCTCGTCGACGAGAACGGGACGGCGAACAACCGCGCCGAGAACCAGATCCTGTTCGTGCAGACGCTTCCCGGCACCCGCACCATGCGCTCGTTCGCCCGGTTCACCCCCGGGCCGTTTCGCGAGGTCCGTTCCGAACGGGCCGACGGCAGCCTGGGCTACTCGCAGGACCTGCGACAGACCGCCGTCGGCGGGCAGGGCAACCTGCTGCCCGGCAGCTCGCTGTACGGGGACGGGCTCAGCCAGGCGTCGCGCGACGAGACGGTGACCCTGTGGACCGGGGTGATGGGCACGGCGAACCAGTCCCGGCCCTATCTCGACGACCAGCATCTGTGCACCGGTATCGACACCGACAACATGCAGCTGGTCCCGTTCCCGTCCACGTTCCAGCTGGCGACCGCCGCCAGCCGTCTCGGCAACGCGCCGACACTGTCGACGACCTCCGCGTCATCCAACGCCGGACCGCTCGCGCACGCCCGGGCCGGTCGGGGTGAGGCGGGTCTCCAGGTGCCGGCCGGTCCGTTCAGCAGTGTCAAGCCGCGGTCGAGCACGGTGCCGGTGGTCGTGGAGTTCGCCCACACCGCGGCGGGCTACCGCGCCACCCCGACTCCGCTCGTCGGGAACCCGGACTCCATCGACCCGTCGGCGAACGGCGCGCCGCCGCCGGTCGGGGACGTCGACGCGAACGTCGACACCGCCGGCCTCTCGTGCAACAACGACGACGCGGACGGCCGGGGCTGGGTCGCCTCCACCGGTGACCTGTCGGCGTTCGACAGCGACGGCGACGGGCGCTACGAGGGCATCAACCTCGTCCGAGTGAGCACCCTCCAGCCGCTCGACTGGCAGGGCGGGACGACTTTCGAGCACGGCGCGATCGACCTGTTCCTCCAGGTCAAGGTCGGGCGGGACACGGCAGGCAACCCCACCGGCAGCGAGCTGTACGCCCACACCTCCCGCGCCTACTCCAGCTGGAACCGCGGCGCCGAGAACGCTCCGCAGGTCGAGCCGTTCGCCGGTGAGTGCTTCGATGCCGAGGTCGGCATCCGGATCGACCCCGATACGGTCGCGCCGAACGGCCAGGACCGGCTCGACAAGGGCGGATGGTGCTCCCTGCCGTACGCCCAGGCGAACGAGGGCGTCGGGTTGGACCCGAACTCGCTGGACATCGCGGCCAGCGACAACACGACCGCGGTGTGGCACAGCGACAAGCTCACCATCGTCGAGGCGGCCCCCCGCATCTCGAAGGTCAACGTCGACGGACTGCAGGACTACGTGCGCAACGGCGACACCGCGACGTTCCAGATCCAGCCGCGCGTGGTCGGCGCGCCGAGCGACACGGTGAGCGCGATCTCCGTGGTCGACACGCTGCCGGCCCAGTTCAGCCTGGTCAGCGCCACTCCGGCGCCGGACCAGGTCTCCGGTCAGACCCTCACCTGGAACTTCGGCAACCAGGCCGGCGGGTGGACCGGGCCGGTCATCACCGTCACCGTGCGCACCCAGAACGCCGGCCCGAACCTCGCCATCCGCAACGAGGCGAGGATCCAGGGAGTGAAGAACGGCGACACCGCCCCGACCACGGTGCGGGCGTCGGCGTTCGCCTACACGCCGCCCGCGTACCGCGAGTCCACGATCTCCAAGGACGTCGGTCCCATGACCGGGCCGTGCCGTCGCTACCCGACCACCCCGGGGTCGGCGTCGTTCCCGACCGCTGTGGCGTCGAGCTGGCCGGACAACTGCTCGATGACCACCCCCGACGGTGCTCTCGACTTCACCCTGACGGCCGCGAACACCGGTGGGGAACGCCTCACCGACTACCGCATCGTCGACGTCTTCCCGCACACCGCCGACACCGCCGAGCCGCAGGACGGGTTCGACGGCGCCCCGGACTCCTCCGGGCTCAGCGGGGATGACGGCGACGGCCGCACGCCGCCCTCGACCTTCGCCGGCACGGTCGGCTTCGGCTCGGTGACCGGGGTGGGTGCCGGAGACACGGTGCTCTACACCGCCGACGCACCCGGCTCCATCTCCCGCGACCCGGACGAGTCGTCGTCGCAGAACACGTGGTGCAGTGCGGCATCCGGCGGTACCGCGGTGTTCGGGTCCGGGGCGTGCCCGACCGGTGCCGCGAGCGTCACCGGCATCATGATCCGTCGCGCGGAGCTGCTGCCCGGTGCCACGGTCAGCTACGGTCTGCGTCTCACGACCAGCGGCAACGCCTGCGACGACCTGTACACGAACAGCTTCGGCTCGCGCGCCTCCGGCACACCGGCGACCGCTCCGGCCCCGACGGCAACCGACATGCGTCTGGAGATGCGCTCCAACGACGTCTCCGCGATGGTCGGCTGCCCGGTCGACCTCGCCCTGACCAAGACACCCGCTCCCGGCCAGTCCGGCCCCTTCTACGTGGGCAGCACCGTCGGCTTCGTCGTCACCGTGCTCAACCAGGGCGGTCGCCCGGTGCAGCCGGCGACGGTCGCCGACTACGTGCCCGAGGGGATGACGTACCGGGCGAGCGACAACGCCGGCCGGTGGGGGCCGGTCGACGTGACCGGGCCGGGCGTCATCCGCTCGACCGTCGCCGGGCCCATCGCCCGCGGAGCCAGCGCCGAGGTGCCCCTGACGTTGCGCATCGACGCGACGGCGACGCCGGGCGCGCTGGTCAACCGGGCGGAGCTGAGCGGCTTCGACCTCGACGGTGACCCCACCAACGGCGACTGGACGGCTCCGGACCCGCTCGACGTGCCCGGCGACGGAGTCAGCGTCTTCACCGATGTCGACTCCGCCCCGGACGAGGAGGTCGGTAACGACGTCGGCGGGGTGCCCGGCGGCCCCACCGACGACCTGGTGACCAGCACGCCCACCAGCCCGACGAACCCCGACGAGGACGACGCCGACCCGGCGCAGATCCAGGTGGATCCGAGCCCGGACCTGGCCCTCGCCAAGGCGGTGGCCTCACCGGGGCCGTTCTTCGCCGGCTCGGTCGTCGAGTTCACCCTCACTCCCGCCAACGTCGGAGCCGCTGAGGCGGCGGCCGGCTGGTCGGTCACCGAGGTGCTGCCGGCCGGGATGACGCTGGTGTCGGCATCCGGCACCGGCTACACCTGCGCCGGGTCCACGTGTGTCGCGGACGGCCCGCTCGCGGCGGGTGACACCGGTGCGCCGGTCACGGTCAGTGCCCGGATCGACGCCGGTTTCGTCGGCTCGCTGCACAACGTCGCGTACGTGTCGCCGGCCGACGGCGAGGCGCCGGAGATCAACCCGCTCGTCGTGCCGACCACGACGACGAACACCGACTCGACCGGCACCAACAACGACGCGCAGGCCGACCTCGCCGTCGGCTCGCTCGTCTCGATCGGCGACTACGCCTGGGTCGACGTCGACGGCGACGGCCAGCAGGACTCCGGCGAGCCGCCGTTGGCGGGCGTCCAGGTGCGGCTGCTCGACGCCGGCGGTGTCGAGGTGGCGACCACCACGACCGACGCCGCCGGGTTCTACAGCTTCGTCGACCTCGTGCCGGATGCCGCGTACACCCTGGAGTTCACGCCACCCGCGGGGTTCTCGCTCACCACCGCAGGTGACGGGCCCGGCGAGACCGACTCCGACCCCGACCCGTCGACCGGCCGGGTGGCCGTCACCGCTCCGGCATCCGGGGTCAACTCCAGGACCGCCCCCGACGACGCCTCGCTCGATGCCGGTTTCGTCTCGCTCAACCTCACCCTCGACAAGGAGGTCGTCGGCGACGGTCCGTGGTACGCCGGCTCGACGATCACCTTCCGGCTGACGCCGCGCAACGAGGGGCCGGTGCGGGCCCGGGCCGGCTGGTCGGTCACCGAGGTGCTCCCCGCGGGCCTGACGCTGGTCTCGATGGCCGGCTCCGGCTACGACTGCGACCCGCTGCCCACCTGTGTCGCCGCGGCCGCGTTGCCGGGCGGCGAGAACGGGCCGGCCGTCACCGTCACCGCTCGGATCGGCCCCGGGGTGAAGGGCCCGCTGAACAACGTGGCCTGGGTCGGGCCGGCCGACGGGGAGATCCCCGAGACCAGCCCGCTCGTCATCCCCGCTGCCGGGACGAACACCGACGAGACCGCGACCGACAACGACGCCCAGGCTCCGTTCGTCGTGGCACCGCTGGTGTCGCTCGGTGGTTCCGTGTGGCTCGACGCCGACGGCGACGGCGTGCGCGAGCCGGGCGAGGCGCCGCGCGCCGGGGTCACCGTCACCATCCGCGACGCCGGCGGCACGGTGGTCGGCACCGCCGTGACCGACACGTCCGGGGCGTACGTGTTCACCGACCTGCTGCCCGGCACGCAGTACGTGGTGTCGTACGCCGTGCCGTCGGGCTACCGGCTCTCGCCGCAAGGGGCCGGCACGCCGGGAACCGACTCCGACCCGGACCCGGCCACCGCGCGGGTGACCGTGACGACTCCGGACGACGGCGACAACAGTGCCGCCGAGCCCGACGTCGCCGCGGTCGACGCCGGGCTGGTGGCGCTGCGCTACGCGGTCGGAGACACGGTCTGGCGCGACGCCGACCTCGACGGGATGCAGGACCGTGCCGAGCCCGGGGTGGCCGGGGTCACCGTGCGCCTCCTCGACGCGGACGGCCTGCCGGCCGTCGACGCCGACGGGCAACCCGTTCCGCCGGTGGTCACCGGTGCCGACGGCCGCTATCTGTTCGACAACCTCCTCGCAGGCACCTACCGGGTCGGCTTCTCGGACCTGCCCGGCGGTCTGGCCTTCACCGCCGCGAACGCCGGCGCCGACGGGTCCGACTCCGACGCCGACCCGCGCACCGGCATCACCGCGCCCTTCGACCTCCGGTCCGGCGCACCGGGTGTGAGCGCGGTCGCACCGGGCGACGACGACATCGCCGCCGACTTCATGAACCCGACGGTGGATACGGGGCTCCGGCCGCCGGGCAACGGCTCGATCGGCGACCTCGTGTTCGTCGACGCCGACTCCGACGGGCGCCAGGACCCGGGTGAGCCCGGTGTCGCCGGAGTCCGGGTGACGGTCACCTGGCTCGGCCCGGACGGGCGAGCCGGCGGTGGTGACGACGTCGCCTTCACCAGGCTCACCGACGCCAGCGGTCGCTACCTCGTCACCGGCCTGCCGGCCGGTGCGTACACCGTGACCGTCGACCCCCGGTCGTTCCCCACCCGGCTCGGTCCGTCGAGCGACCTCGACGGAGGTTCCGCGGTGAGCACGTCGTTGACCCTCGGCCCGGGTCAGGCGCGCCGGGACGCCGACTTCGCCCTGGCCGACCCGCTCGTCGGCAACGAGACACCGCCCGGCGGCTCCGGTGGCGGTGGCTCGGGCGGTGGCTCCGGCGAGGGCGCCGGAGGCAACGGCGGCGACGGGGCCGGTGGCGGTAATTCCGACGACGGTCCCCGGACCGGCGAGGACCCGTCCGACCTCGCGTTCACCGGCGCCCACCTCGCGGTGCTCGCCGTGCTGGGCACGATGCTCGTCGCGTTCGGCATCGTCGTGCTCGTCATCGTCCGACGGCGGCGGTCCCGCGCCGTCGGGGCCGGACCGGACGACCTGCTCTGGGGCTGACGCCTCGTCATCCCGGCTCGGTCGGCACCAGGCGGCCGGATGACGATCCGCCGGGAGTGGCCCGGCGGACGATCCGTCGGGAGTCGCCGACGGGGGAGTCGCCGACGGCCGACCCGGCGGGCGTCGTGGTGGCCGAGGTCAGCGCGGCGACGACGCGTCGAGGGCGTCCTGCACGCCGGGCTCGGCGGGTCCGAGCACCGGGTCGCGTCGGCTGAGCACGTCGAACGCGGCCTTGACCGATGCGGGCACCTCGCGGACGGTGCCCTGAGCCCATTCCGCGCCGTACCGCTGTGCGCTCCAGTCGCCGACACCCTCGGCGTCGAGCCCGACCGCCCGGCAGATCGCCACCGCGCGCGACAGGTGGTAGGCCTGCGACACCACCAGGACACGGTCGACACCGAAGATCCGCCGCGCTCGCACGCAGGAGTCGTAGGTGTCACGCCCGGCGAAGTCGCGCACGATCGCGGATGCCGGGACGCCGCGCTCGACGAGCCCGTCGAGCATTGCCGTCGGCTCGTCGTAGTCGACGAACCGGTTGTCGCCCGACACGAGCGCCACCCGTGCACGGCCGTTCTCGAGCAGCTGCGCCGCCACGTCGAGCCGGGCGGCGAGGTACGGGTTGGGTCGTCCGGCGTCGTCCAGGCCGGCGCCGAGCACGAGGACCACCGGGGCCGACGGCGCGTCGGCCGGCCGATGGACGTGGCCGGCGGACGCCACCCTGGTCCACGCCCATGGCCCGAGCCCGATCACCAGCGCGACAGCGAGTCCACCGACGAGAGCCGGGCGCCTCGGGCGTCGCAGGCGAGCAGCGAGCCCGAGCCACGAGCGCTGCGGGCCACGAGGTGCAGGGCGGGCGGTCATGGCCGTCAAGGTACCCGGCCGACCTCACCCACCTAGAGTGACCGTCATGAGCGCACTGTCTGCCGACCTGAGGGCCGTCGTCGAGTCCGGGCCACTCGCCCACGTCACCACCGTGAACGCCGACGGCAGCCCGCAGGTGACCGTGGTGTGGGTCGGTGTCGATGGTGAGGAGCTGGTCACCGCCCACATGATGGAGTCGGTGAAGGTGCGTAACGTGCGCCGCGACCCGCGGGTGGTGATGTCGTTCCTCGGGCCCGAGGTGCCGGGCGAGTTCATGCGCCGGTACGCGGTGCTGCACACCCGTGCGACCGTCACCGAGGGCGGAGCGTGGGGCCTGCTCGACCGGCTCGCCAAGGTCTACATGGCCCCTGACGCGACCTTCCCGGCACCGCAGCGGTCGGGTGGGTTCGTCATCCGGTACGCCGTCCAGCGGGTGGGCGGCGTCGGCCCCTGGGCGTGACGACAGCGGTCGTGATGCCCGGCAGCTACCCGGTCCACGCCGAACGGCGTGAGCACTCCACCGCCGGATGACGGTTCCTCCACCTCGCGAGGCGGGAGCCCTCATCCGGCTGGTGGGTGCTCACCCGGGGCCTGGTCAGGTTGTCTCGCAGCCTCGTCCGTCGCCGTTGCCGTCGAACCCGTGCGGGTCGGGGCTGCGCACGACGAAGTTGCGGTACGGGATGTCGGAGCAGCTCAGGTCCGGCGGGGGCGGCGGGATGCACACGGTCGGGTAGGCCGGGTCGCACGAGGGCGCGGGCGGGGGCGGCGGTGCGGTCGGCACGAGGACTCGGAGGTACCAGGAGCCGTTCGACGGGCGGAACACGACCCGGTCGGCGAGCGAGGTGCCGCCGACGTCGCCGGTCTGCGGGATGTCCCCCGACCGGCCCCAGCTCACGGCGTCGCCACCGCGCACGTGCCACACGCCGGTCGACGGCCGGAACACGGCGAGGTTGGACAGCCCCGTCGTCGTGTAGGGCGCCGCGACCGGGCGGTCGCCCGCCTGTCCCCAGCGATAGGTTCCGGACCCGCGCACGTGCCAGGTGCCGGTCGACGGCCGGAACACGGCGATCTCGGTGCGTCGGTCGCCGGCCAGGTTCGCCGGTGACGGGACGTCGCCCGGACGTCCCCAGGTAACGGTCGCCGCGCCGCGCACGAACCAGGTGCCGGTCGACGGCCGGTACACCGCGATGTCGGCGCGGCCGTCTCCTGTGTAGTCGGCCGCCACCGGCACGTCGCCTCGTTGCCCCCAGCGCATGGCGGCTCGCCCACGCACGTACCAGGTGCCGTTGTCCGGCCGGAAGGTCGCCACCTCGGCACGCCCGTCTCCCGTGTAGTCGGCGGGGACCGGCACGTCACCTGCCTGCCCCCACCGGAGCGTCGAGACCCCACGAATGTGCCAGACCCCGGTCGACGGTCGCCACACGGCGATGTCCACCCGGGAGTCGCCCCCGTAGTTCGCCGCCACCGGCACATCGCCCGCTTGGCCCCACCTCACCACGGAGGTGGAGGCTGCTGTTCCTGCAGCGGCCGGTGTCGCGGCCGTCGTCATGCCGACGGCGACGATCACACTCATCGCCGCCGCCCGGACCTGACCCATCGTGCGCATCGGTTCTCCTGTGCTGTAGTCGTTTTCCCGCGGGCGGCGCCGATCTGCACGTCATCAGAACTGTGCCTGGACGAAGCCTGCCGTCGGTCATCCGAACCGCAGGGCCCTCGCGACACGGCACTGGCCGTTCGGTGGATCAGGAACGACCGAACGGCGGATGCCGACCGCAGACCCCGGCGCTGCCAGGGCCGGCCGGCGTGACCGTGACGGCGAGCTGGCGGCGCTCCGCATCCGTCACCTGCAGGTCGCGCGGCACCGGATGGCGCCAGGTCGGTGCGGCCGTCAGGTGGTCAGTGCGGACGCGCTGTCGGATGACGACCGCTCGCCGTGTGCGCGTGGGGTGACGACGACCTGCGCGCCGTGTCGAGGCACGCTGGTGATGTTGCGAACCCTCGGCTCCTCCTCCCCGACGGCCAGCAGCTCGTGGCGCGAGAAGACCTCGCGCAGCACCGCCACGCCTTCCATCAGGGAGAACCCGGCGCCGATGCACCGGCGGACGCCGCCGCCGAACGGCAGCCAGGTGGTCGGCGGTGGGCTGGAGCCGACGAACCGCTCGGGCCGGAAGACCTCGGGGTCGGGGTGGTTCTCGGGGAGCGAGTGCGCCACGAGGATCGACGCGCCGACCGTGACACCGGCCGGCAGGTCGATGCCGCCCACGGTGGTGGGCGCCTTGAGGGTGCGCGCCACCATCGCGATCACCGGATGCAGCCGCATCGACTCCTTGAGCACCGCCTCGAGCCAGCCGTCGTCGCCGGTGTCGGCCGCTTCCTGCGCTCGCCGACGCTGCTCCGGCGACCGCCCGATCTCGTGCAGTGCCCACGCCAGCGCCGTGGCGGTGGTCTCGTGCCCGGCCAGGAGCAGCGTGACCAGCTGGTCGCGCAGCTCGGCATCCGAGAGCCGGTCACCTCCGTCGTCGACCCGGATCAACTGCGAGAGAACGTCGCTCCGGTCGTCGAGGTCGTGGCTCCCACGCGTCGAGTGGGCGGCCTCGCGCCGTTCGCGGATCAGCGCGTAGATCACCCGGTCGAGCTCGGCGATGGTCTCGATGGCTCGGCGCCACATCCCGACGCGGAGCAGGCCGGGGATCGCCGGGCCGAGGAGCACCACCGGCCGGACGTCGACGACGCTCCGCACGAGCGGCCGCAGCCGGGCGAGCCGGTGCTCGTCGGTGACGCCGAACACGACCTGGAGGATCACCTCGAGCGTCAGGGCGTTCATCCGGTCGAGCGACCGGAACACCGCACCGGGCCGCCAGGACGCCAGCTCGGTCCGCGTGACCTCGGTGACCAGGCCCTGGTAGCCGCGCATCGCCCGGCCGGTGAAGGCCGGCATGAGCAGCCGCCGGGCCCGTTTGTGGTCGGCGCCGTCGACGAGCAGCAGCGATCGCGGGCCCATCACCGGGCCGAGCACGCTGTTGGCCTCGCCGGCATGGAACACGTCCGGGTCCCCGGCGAAGACGTCGCGCACGGCATCCGCCCGGGTCACCACGACGATCGTCTGTGGTGAGGGGATGACGCGAACCGTGAACACCTCGCCGTAGCGGCGGTGCAGCCACGGCACGAACCGGTGGCGGAAGCGGAGCATCCCGGCGCTCTGCACGATGCGCGGCAACCGGGGCCCGGGCGGCAGTGTGGCTCGGCCGGGCGGCGGCGGGGCGGCACCCGACTGCGACGGGGCGGCGCCGGAGGACGACATGCCTCATCGTCGCACCGGCGGCCTGGCGGTGCCATGGCAACGACCTGGAGGCTCGCTCGGCATCCCCATGGCGCCATCTGCTCACGGGCTTCGGGATGGCGCTCGTTCACGGGCTTCGGGATGGCGCGGTCGTTCAAGACACGACCGTGCCAGGGTGCCTACTGTCGACACCACCTCGTGGATGGGAAGGAGCAGCCGGTGGACGACTTCGCCAGCGCGGTGTTCGTCGCAGGCCTGCGGACCGAGTTGTCTGCGGTCGGCATCCGGACCCCGATGCCGCCGACCGCGGGCGCGCAAATCACGGTGGGCGCGAAGCGTGCGCTGCTCGGCGTTGTCGCGGCGACCCACGGCCTCGACCCCCTGCTGCGAGCCGGTATGGCCCTGGTCCGCCACGTGCCCGAGCCGGCCCTGGCCGCCCTGCTCGCCGCTACCTCGGCACCGGACCTCATGGGCCGCTGGTCACGCCTGGAGCGGTTTCTCCACTCGAGCCACCGGGTGGTCGTGCGCGAGGCCACCGCGTCGGGTCTGGTCGCCGTGCACACCGGCCCGCCGGGTCGGCCACCGCACCCGGCCGAGGACGTCGTCGTGCTCGGACTGCTCACCGGCCTGTTCGACGCGGTCGGCGCGCGCGGTCTCGTCGTCCGCGTCGGTCCCGATGGCGCGTTCACGGTGGTCCGCGACGGGCGGTTGCAGGGTGTTCCGGGCGACGCGGGAACGGGGGAGTGGCGGCTCGGCTGGTCCTCGTGGCACCGTCCGGCGCGGGGCGTCACGAATGATGACTCCGTCGGTGCCCTCGACCAGGTCGACGTCCCAGCCGGTGCCGTCGACCCGCTCGACCGGGGCGATGCTGCCGACGTGCTCGATCGAGGCGCCGCCGTGGAGCGGGCCGATGCCCTGCACCCGGACGATGCGTTCGCCCGCTGCCGTGCGCTCGTGGCGACCGACCTCGGTCGCCGGTGGTCGGTGGATGCCGTAGCGGCCGGTCTCGGCACCTCGCGCCGCACCCTGCAACGCCGTCTGGGCCTCGTGGGAGGGCTTCGTGCCGTAGTCGGGGCGACCCGCGCCGCGGCGTCCGCCGCCCTGCTGATCGGGAGCGACCACCCGCTCGCGGTCGTCGGATTCGCCTGCGGCTACGCCGACCAGCCGCACTTCACCCGCCAGTTCCGGCACCGCGTGGGGATGACGCCCGCCGCGTACCGTTCGGCGTTCGCCGCAATCAACTCGCACGGCTCGGTCGCCCTGGTCGGCTCGCACGGCTCTCACGGCTCGCATGACTCGCTCGGCCCTCTCGCGACTGGTTCGACCGTCGCCGCCACCGTCCTCGGAGCCGGCCGGTGAACCTCGCCGGCCGCACTGCCCTGGTCACCGGCGGCGCTCGTGGCATCGGACGCGAGGTCAGCTTGCAGCTCGTGGCCGCGGGCGCGCACGTCGTGGCGGTGGGCCGCACCCAAGCTCACCTCGAGGCGTTGCGCGCGACGTTCGCCGACGACTCCGACCGACTGTCGACGATCGCCGCCGATCTCGCCGACCCGGCAGGCGTCGACACGCTCCTCGTGGAGGTGCGCGAGCGTCATCCGGGCCTGTCGGTCCTGGTCAACAATGCGGGGGTGCAACGTCTCACCGACTTCGTCGCCGAGGACCCGGCGGTGACCCTGCCGGCGATGCGGCACGAGGTGGCGGTCAACCTCACCGCCGTCGTGGCGGTCACCGCCGGGCTGCTGCCGCTGCTCGCGGTGCAGTCGTCGGCGGCCGTCGTCAACGTCACCAGTGGGCTGGCCATCGCGCCGAAGCGGTCCGCGCCGGTGTACTGCGCCACCAAGGCCGCGGTGCGCTCGTTCACCCGGGCGCTGCGCTACCAGTGCGCGGCCGGTGCGCCCGGGGTGCGGGTCGTCGATGTCGTGATGCCGCTCGTCGACACCGACATGACTCGCGGCCGCGGTCGCTCGGCGATCACGCCCGAGGCGGCGGCGCGGGCGACCCTCGACGGGCTGCGCCGTGGCTCGGACGAGGTGCTCGTGGGCCGGTCCGCCGTGCTGGAGGCGGCGATGCGGCTCTGGCCGAGGCTCGCGTACCGGCTCCTGCGGGACGGATGACGTGGCGCCTCGCCGCACCGCCGGGCGCACCATTCGGGTCGTGTCGCGGCTCGACGCCGCCGCCGACAGGTGGTGGTTCCTCCCCGCCGTCGGCGGGTTCCCGCTCGCCGACTACGCCGCCCCGGTGCTGCCGAACCAACTGCTGCTGATGGCGCTGTCGGCGTTGCGGCCGGAGCGGTGGCGGACGCTGGCCGCTGTGTTCGTCGGGGCGGCGGTGGTCGGAGCGGTACTCGTCGCCTCCGTGGTGCAGGTCGTCGGCCACTCGGTCGTCGATGCCCTGCCGTCCCTTCAGGGCGTCGACGGCGTGGTCCGCCGGGTCGAGCAGGACGGGCTGTGGGTGCTGCTGGCGCTCTCCCTGCTCCCGTGGCCGCCGCGGCTCGCGGTGGTCGCCTGCGCCCTGGCCGGCATCTCGCCGCTCGCCATCGGCGGTGTGCTGCTGGTCGGACGGTCGGTGCCGGTGGTCGCCACGGCCGCGGTCGTCGCCCGGATGCCGGGAGCGCTCCGCCGCTTCCACGCGGTCGACCAGGTGGTGGCCGCGGTGCTGGCCGCGCGGGCGGCGCGCGAGGAGGCCCGGGCGCGATGAGGCGCCGGCGCGATGCCGCGCGGGCGGCGCGCGAGAAGGCCCGGGCGCGATG
>JBOFLR010000243.1:0-1918 GCA_051657965.1 Dermatophilaceae bacterium | reverse complement strand
ATCTCGGGATCATCTCGACGAGTTCCGGGTCAGCGCCGCGGCACCCTCACCGGTCGCCGATCTCGTCGGTCGGGTCCTCAGTCCGATCCCGGTCCTGGTGGCGCTGATCGGCTGGACCGCCACGGTCGCGACGACGACGATGGCGGATGCCGTGCGCTGGGCAGCTCTCGCCGGGGGCCTGGTCGTCGGTGTCCCGTTCGTCGCGCTGATCCTGTTCCGCGTGTCTGGCCGGGTGACCGACCGCCAGGTCGTGCACCGGAGCCAGCGTCATCTGCTGTTCGCCATCGCGCTGCTCGCCTCCGGCGCGGCCGCGGCATCCCTCTGGCTGCTCGACGCACCGCGACGGCTGACCGTCCTCGTGAGCATCATGGCCATCCTGCTCGCCGTCATGACTGCGCTCACCCGCTGGAAGCCGTCGATGCACCTCGCGGTCGCGACGGGGGCCGTCGTCGCCCTGACCGAGCTGCACGGCCCCCATGCACTGATCTTCGGCAGCCTGCTCCCGCTCATCGCGTGGGCCCGGGTCCGGTCCGGCCGGCACACGGCGGCTCAGGTGACCGCCGGGACGCTGCTCGGTGCGACCGTCCCGCTGGTGAGCCTCCTCGCGCTCGGCTGAGCCGGGTCATCACGGATCGACAACCCTGATCGTCCGGCTTCACCGATCTCCGCGCACCGCGACGCCGAGCTCGACCCCCGACGGTGGTACGCGGGGTCGACGGTGACGATCTTCGTCGCCCGCGGGCTGTTGGGCGACCCCGTGGACGGGTACCGGACAACTGATCGTTCGTCCGCTGCTGCGCCCTCTCGGAAGGCCCGCCGTGTCCTCCTCCGCCACCACCGGCCGTGACACCACCCCGACCGCGAGTCCGCGAAGCCGGCCCCGCGTCCCGTTCTGGGCGCAGGTCCTGGCCGGCCTCGTGCTGGGGGCCCTGCTCGGCTGGGCCGCCCGCACCTGGTCGCTCGACGGCCTCACCACGACGCTCGACGTCGTCGGGAGCGCGTTCGTCAGCCTGCTGCGGACCATCGTCGTGCCGCTGGTCTTCCTCGCGATCGTCGTGAGCGTCACCCGGTTGCGCGAGGTGAACGACGCGGCTCGGCTGGCGGTGCGGACACTGCTGTGGTTCGCCGTCACCGCGGCGATCGCCGTGGTCATCGGTATCGTCATCGGGCTGGTCACCGACCCGGGGCTGCGCACCAGCGTCGACCGGGCCGCTGCCGAGACGCCGAGCACGACCGGCTCGTGGACCGACTTCCTCCAGGGCGTCATCCCGGCGAACATCTTCGGGCTCGAGGCGAGCGCGGAGGAGGACGGCGCGGTGGCACTCGACGTCAACGTGCTGCAGATCGTCGTCCTCGCCCTGGCCGTCGGCGCCGCGGTACTACGCACCGGGCCGCGCGCCGAGCCGTTCGTCACGTTCGCGGAGAGCGCGCTCGGCGTCATCCAGACGGTGCTCTGGTGGATCATCCGGCTCTCGCCCATCGGCACGCTCGGCCTCATCGGCACCGCGGTCGCCACGTACGGCTGGGGGCTGGTGGCGCCGCTCGCCGTCTTCACCGCCGACGTGTACCTCGGCTGTGCCCTGGTGCTGCTCGGGGTGTATCCGCTGCTGCTGCGCGTGAACGGACTGAGCCCGGTGAAGTTCTTCTCGGGAGCCTGGCCGGCGCTGCAGCTGGCCTTCGTGTCACGGTCGTCGGTGGGCACGATGCCGGTGACGCAGTACGTGACCACGCGCAACCTCGGCGTCCCGCACGAGTACGCCTCGTTCTCGGTGCCGCTCGGCGCGACGACCAAGATGGACGGCTGCGCGGCGATCTACCCGGCACTCGCCGCGATCTTCGTCGCCCAGTTCTTCGGCATCGAGCTCGGCGTCGGTGACTACCTGCTCATCGCCCTCGTCTCGGTGGTCGGCTCGGCCGC
>JBOFLR010000242.1:0-1584 GCA_051657965.1 Dermatophilaceae bacterium | reverse complement strand
GCGCGACGACCAAGATGGACGGCTGCGCGGCGATCTACCCGGCACTCGCCGCGATCTTCGTCGCCCAGTTCTTCGGCATCGAGCTCGGCGTCGGTGACTACCTGCTCATCGCCCTCGTCTCGGTGGTCGGCTCGGCCGCCACCGCGGGCCTCACCGGCGCGGTCGTCATGCTCACCCTCACGCTGTCGACGCTCGGTCTGCCGCTCGAGGGCGTCGGCCTGCTCCTCGCCATCGACCCGGTGCTGGACATGATGCGGACGATGACCAACGTCGCCGGCCAGGCGCTCGTGCCGACGATCGTCGCCAAGCGGCAGGGCATCCTCGACGAGACGGCCTATAACGGCGAGCGGGCGAGCGACCCGGTCGCGGACCCCGCGCTCACCGCCGCGTGAGCGTCATCCACCGCGTGCGGGTCACCCGGACGTGACGGTCAGCGACGCGTCATCCGCGCGTCGTCCGGATGCGGCACCGCCGGCCGGCGGCGGCCGGGTCAGCGTCGACCGAGGTAGTCGGCGACGATCTGGCCGACCTTCTCCACGTCGGCGTCGGTGACTCCGAGATGGGTGACGAGACGCAGCCGGTAGAGGCCGGTGGCGAGGATGCCGTGGCGCTCGAGGTGGGGGAGGAGCCCGTCGGCGCGATGCCTCGCCGGGCCGTCGAGCTCGACGAACACGATGTTGGAGTGCACCGGGTCGACGGTGACGCCGTCGACGGTGGCGAGCGCGTCGCCCAGCTGTCGAGCGCGACGGTGGTCCTCGGCCAGCCGGGCGACGTGGTGGTCGAGCGCGTAGGTGGCCGCAGCAGCCAGCAGCCCGCCCTGCCGCATCCCCCCACCGGCCATCTTGCGGGCCCGGTGGGCACGGGCGATGACCTCGCGCGTCCCACACAGGGCGGACCCCACCGGTGCGCCGAGACCTTTGCTGAAACACACACTGACCGAGTCGAACTGCTGCGCGATGCGCCGCGCCTCGATGAGTGCCCGGTCGGCCGGTTCGCCGTCGGCGAGGCCGGCCTGGGCCACGGCGGCGTTGAACACGCGAGCGCCGTCGAGATGCCGGATGAGGTGATGCTCGGCGGCGAGCGCGGTGGCTGCCTCGACATAGTCGAACGGCAGCAGCTTCCCGCCGATCGTGTTCTCCAGGCACAGCAGCCGGGTGATCGCGAAGTGCGCGTCGTCCGGCTTGATCGCGGCCTCGATGTCGGCGAGTGGAAGGGAGCCGTCGGCCGCGTTCGCGATCGGCTGCGGCTGCACGCTGCCGAGCACCGCGGCGCCTCCGCCCTCCCACCGGTAGGTGTGCGCGAGCTGGCCGACGAGGTACTCGTCGCCGCGCTGACAGTGGGCGAGGATGGCGCACAGGTTGCTCTGCGTCCCGGTGGGGAAGAACAGCGCGGCCTCGAATCCGAGCATGGCCGCGATCTTGTCCTGGAGGTGGTTGACCGACGGGTCGTCGCCGAAGACGTCGTCGCCGAGCGGCGCGGCCATCATCGCGGCCCGCATCTCACCGGTCGGCTGGGTCACGGTGTCGCTACGCAGGTCGATCACCTGCCGAACCCTATCCGCGCCGCGTCCCCGTGACCGCCGCC
>JBOFLR010000241.1:0-7739 GCA_051657965.1 Dermatophilaceae bacterium | reverse complement strand
GCGGCCTACGCCGACGACGTGATCGTCATCCACGACGGTCGGGTGCGCGACCACCTCGTGCAGCCCACCCCCGAGGCGCTGCTGGAGTCGCTGCGCGGCGAGGCGACCCGATGAGGTCGGTCCTGGTCGCCTCGCTGCGGATGCATACCCGGCGCTACGTGGCGGCGGTGGTGGCGATCGTCGTCGGTGTCGGCTTCATCATGGTGACCGCGTCGCTGACCTCGGCCACTCGGGAGGGCCTGCTCGACGCGGTCGGGGTGCCGTACGAGGGCGCCGGTGTCGTCGCTACCGGCGTGTCGGCGGCGCAGGCGGCGGCGCTGCGCGACGGGGCGGCGGATGCCGGGGCGCGGGCCTCGGTCCTCGGCTTCGCCCGGGTGCCGGCGAGCGGTGCGGACACCCGGCTCGCCGGCGAGGTCGACGTGGCGGAGCAGCCCGTCGACCCCGCCCTGCGCTGGCAGCAGCTGGAGTCGGGACGCTTCGCCGAGCAGGCCGGCGAGGCGGTGGTCGACGCGAACGCGGCGCCGGGCGGAGGGATCGAGATCGGGGACCGGGCCAGACTGGGCAGCGGGCCCTCGGCCACCGAGGTCACCGTGGTCGGGCTGGTCGACTCGCCGTCGGTGCTGGTCTCGGCCACGTTCTACCTGACCTGGAGCGACCTCTCGGCGTTCGAGTCCTCGCTCTACGTGGACTCGGTGGCGTGGGCCGGCCAGGGCGACGCCACCGCACAGATCGGGGCGGTCCGGGCACTCGTGCCGGATGCGACGGCACAGCCGGTCGACGACTTCCTCCTCGACCGGCAGGAGGAGGCCAACGACGGCGTCGACGTCATCGCGGTCCTGCTGCTCGTGTTCGCCGCGGTGTCGCTGGTCGTGTCGGTTCTCGTCGTCACGAACACGTTCTCGGTCCTGTTCGCCCAACGACGCCGCGACCTGGCCCTGCTGCGCTGCGTGGGCGCCACCCGCCGTCAGGTGCTGCGCTCCATCCGGATGGAGACCTTCACGATCGGGCTCGGCGCCTCGGCGCTGGGGATCGTCACCGGGCTCGCCACCGGGTCGGGTGTCGTCGCTCTCGCCCGGTGGCTGTGGCCGTCGGCGACACTCGGCTCCCCATCGGTCGGCTGGCCCTGGTACGTGGGCGCGTTCACCGTGGGGCTCGTCGTCACCGGGGTGGCGGCCTGGCTGCCGACCCGGGCGGCGACTCGGGTGGAACCCCTTGCCGCGATGCGGCCGGAGGAGTCCACCGCTGTACACGTGGGCGCCGGCCGGTGGCGCATCGCCCTCGGCATCCTCGCCGTTGCCGCCGGATCGGGCCTGCTCGCGGTCTCGGTGTCGGCGTCGAGCGTGGCCGCGATGGTCGCCGGCGGCGCGGTCGGCTTCGCCGGGGTGGCGCTGCTCGGGCCGCTCGTCGTGCCGGCCGGCATCCGGGGGCTCGGCTGGCTGGTCGCGCGCTGGTGGGGCGCCCCGGGACGGCTTGCCGTCGGGAACGCGGTGCGGCATCCACGACGGACCGCGGCGACGGCCATGTCGCTCCTCGTCGGGGTGACGCTCACCGTCGCGATGCTGACCGGGCTGACCAGCTCGACATCGGCGGTGAGCGGGGAGATGGCCGTCCGGCATCCGGTCGATCTCGCCGTCAGCTCGACCGGAGGGCCGATCCCGGATGACGTCGCGCGCCGGCTCGCGACGGTGCCCGGCGTGTCACGCTCGGTCACGGTGGAGGGAACGCGGGCCGAGGTCGAGGGCGTCGGTGCGCTCACCGTGATCGGTGCCGGTGCCGGATCGGCGCCGGTACTGCGCACGGGCACCGAACCGGAGGTCGGGCCCGGCGAGATCGCCGTGCCGTACGAGGCGTTGGACGAGCCGGCCGTCGGTGACACCGTCACGGTGTCCGCCGGCGGCACCTCGATGCGGCTGCGGCCCATCGGGATCGACGGCTACGGCGGCACCGCGCTCGTCGCCCCGGGCACGCTGACGACCCTGGACGCGGACCCGGCGGTGATGGCGGTCTGGCTGCGCGCCGACGACGGCGCGGACCCGGAGGACCTCGGCGGTGCCGTCGGCGCGGTGCTGCCGGCGGGCGAGGTCGAGAACGGGCTGGCGAACCGGGCGTGGGTCGATCTGCAGCTGGAGGCGGTCACCGCGACCGTCGTCACCCTCCTCGCGGTGGCCGTGCTCATCGCGCTGGTGGGGATCGGCAGCACCCTCGGCCTCTCGGTGCTCGAACGGCGGCGCGAGATCGCCCTGCTGCGAGCGCTCGGGCTGACCCGCCGGCAGCTGCGCACGACGCTCGCCATGGAGTCGGTACTGCTGTCGGTCACCGCCACGCTCCTCGGTGGGCTGATCGGGGTGACGTTCGCCTGGGTCGCCGTCGAGGCGGTGGTTCGACCCGTGCTCGACGCCCCGCTCGTGCTGCCCGTCGGCCGGCTGCTCCTCGTGGTGCTGGTCGCCGGCCTGGCCGGGCTGGCTGCCGGGGTGCTGCCCGCACGACGTGCCGCTCGGGTGGCCCCGGCCACCGGCCTCGCCCTCGAGTGAGGACCGTGCGAAGGCATGACGGTCAGCACCCTCGACACGGGACACCGATGCGAGCCCCGGTCAGGAAGGCGGCCCCGGTCCGGGGGGCGGCTGCTGGTCGGGGAGGCGGCTGCCGGTCAGGGAGGCGGGTGCTGGTCGGGGGGCGGCTGCTGGTCGGGGAGGCGGCTGCCGGTCAGAACAGTGCGCTCATCAGGGCGGTGCGGCCCTGGCGCACCCGCTCGTCGGCGTTGCCGACGACGGCGAAGAGGTCGAGGAGATGGGTGCGCACCCGGTCCCGTTCGTCGCCGGACGTGCTGCGCACCAGGTCGAGCAGCCGCGCGAACGCGTCGTCGACGTGGCCGCCGAGCACATCGAGGTCGGCCACCTGCATCGCCACCACCACGTCGCCGGGGTCGGCCGCCGCGGCGGCCCGCACCTCGGCGGCGTCGAGCCCGGCGGTGCGCTGCATCAGCCGCACCTGGGCCAGGCCGAGCTCGGCGTCGGTGTCGCGGGGGTTCGCGGCGAGCGCCTGCTCGTAGGCGGCGGTGGCCGCGGCGAGGTCGCCACGCTCGATGGCGTCGAACGCCTCCTGGTGCAGCGGCGGCAGGGCGTCCTCGGCACCGTCGGGCGCTCCGGGGACCGGGCCGAGCTCGACCCGGCCGGTGATGCCGTTCTGCACCGCGGCCCGGAGCAGCTCGTCGAGCAGCGAGCGCACCTCCGCCTCGGGCTGGATCCCGGGGAACAGCGGCACCGGCTGGCCCTGGAGCAACCCGAACGTCGCCGGCACGGTGGGCTGGCCGAACGCCTGCACGAGGATCGGCTGGAACGCCTGGAGCAGCTCGGGCACCGCGGTGAGGTCGGCGGTGAGCACCAGCACGCGGCCCTCGAGCGCGGCCCCGACGCGCACGACCGTATCGACCAGCTCGCGCGTCTGCGGGTGCGCCGAGGACCAGAGCACCAGCACCCCCGGCACCTGAAGGGTGCGCGAGAGCGCCTCTTGGAGGTTCGTGGCGTCGACCTCGACCACGAGCCCGGCCGGGACACCACCCCTGCTGCCCGTACCTGCCGGGACCGGCGCGGATGACGACCCGTCGGCACCTCCCGCCGCGGACATGCCGGACAGGTCGACGGCGCCGCGGGCCCCTGCGGGCGGGGTGCGGGCTCCCGTGGACGAGGTGCGGGCGCCTGCGGACGGGGTGGGGTCGCTCATGCCGCCGATTCTGTCAAACACCGTGCCGGCGCGGTCGCCCGCGGTGACGCCACCGGAGCGAGATCAGCTGCCGCGTCCGGAGACGAGCACCTCGGTGGCGCCGATGACCGAGGCCCTGCCGCTCGGGGGGACGAGGACCACGACCGGTTCGAGGGTGGTCACCGTCGCCGATCTCGTCACCCTGGCCTTCCCGACCGCGGTGGCCCATTCGTCGGTCAGGGTGAGCTCCTTGGCCGCCGGCCGTGCGGTGGCCGTGTCGGTGCGGGTGAGGAGGGCGAACGCGACCACTCCGCCTCGGGTCAGCCGGAACGCGACGGCATCCTCGAGCGCCGGGGCGTGGGTCTGGGCGTAGGTGCCCAGCGCTCCGAGGCTCCTGACGTTCTCGGCTGCGGCGGCTCGCATGCCGGCGGCGAAGGGGTCGTCGATGGAGACCTGGCCGGTCGGGCCCGGCTTCGGATAGCGCAGCGCCGCCGCGTACTGGGCGATGGCGGTCGCCGGCGCGACCGCGACACCGTCGGTGGTGGCGAGCGGTGCGAGCGCGGCGCCCTCGTTCCGTCCACCGATCGCGGGGAGCGTCGCGCCGGGGAACATCGGCACGGAGGCCCGGATGCGATACGGCGACTGCGGGTCGTCGGACACGAGCACGTGGAGGTACTGCGTGGCGCTCTCGCGATCGAGCGTGGACGCGAGAACGGCTCGTGGCCAGTCGCGACCCTGGGACTGCGCCACGACCACCGGCGGCTCGGGCTTGGCGAGCTGCGGTGGCGGTTCCTCGCCCGGCGCACGAGCGGCGGCGGCGTCGGCCGCGCGGAGGGCGTCGCCGGCCAGGACCGCGGCGCGGGCCTTCTTCCCGGCGTCGCCGGGCTGGGTCGCGGCCGCCTCGGCATCGGCGAGCACCCGGGACGCGATGGCGGTGGCGCCCTCGGTGTCGAGCGGTGCGCTCGCGGTGAGCTCCCGGGGGGCCGGCTCGATGCCCACCAGCGCGTCCCGGGCGGCGCTGCATCCGCCGAGTGCCAGCGCCGCGGCCAGCGCGACGACGGCGGTGCGCGGATGACGACCGCCCGCCTCCCGTCGGGTGGAGCCGGACGCGCGGCCGGGACACCGGGGACTCACCGGGCTCATGTCGTGACCTCCGTGGTGGGCGGCGTGGTGGTGGGCGGCGGCATTACTGCCGGCGGTGTACTGCGGTCGGACGACGCCGTGGTGTCGGCCGGTGCGGTGGTCGGCGCCGGCCGCCGGGGCCAGACCAGAAGGACTCCGGCGACCACGAGGAACAGCCCGACGAGCGCGGCGACCACCGACTCGACGAACCAGGTCTTGTCGCTGACCGTCATCCGTACGGTCTCGATCCGGGCGTCCTGTGCTGCGACGACGAGCGTCTTAGGCGACCCGTCCTGGGCGACGGTCAGGGTGACCGGGCCCTGCGCCTGGTCCTGCTGACGCCACAGGTCGGCGGCGCCGAGCTGGGGGGCGTCGGTGGTGCCGCGGGCCTGGGTCGTCAGGGCCCAGTCCCGCACCTCGACGCCGGAGACCTCGACCCGCCGCGCGTCGCCGAGCACCGCGGCGGCGTCGGAAGGGTTGGCGAGCGCCATCCACGCCGTCGCGCCCGGTGCCGGAGTGGCGGTGACCACGACGTCGGCGTCGACGCGGTTCAACACGTCCGGACCGATGAGCACCGGGTCGGCGGCTCTGGGCCGGGTGGTGAACTCGGCGGTGCCGTCGGGGCCGAGCTGGACGGCGAACCACACACCGACGGTGGTGACCGCGACACCGACGAGGGTGAGGATCACCCCGCCGAGGCGGATGGCGATGGTGAGCACGGTCGGTCCTCGCGGGTCATGGGGCCCCCGACGTGCGCCGAGGGCGGGCTGGTCTGCTCCACCACGATGACCCGGGAGCCCGCCCGAGGACAAATCGCGCCCCGTGGCAGCAGCCCGGCATCCGGCACGTCATGGCTCGAAGTCGCCTGCCGCGACCCGGATGTCACGCAGCAGCGCGAAGAGCTGGCGGTGCTGGTCGCCGTCGAGCATGCCGAGCCCGAAGTCGTCGGCCTCGAGGTCCGCGGTCACCGCCTCCATCGTCTCTCGGCCGGCGTCGGTGAGCACGGCGAAGGTGCCGCGCCGGTCCGCCGGGTTGGGGACGCGGTCGACCAGTCCCTGGGCCACGAGCCGCTGCACGATGTGACTGGCGCTGGTGGGGTGCACCATGAGCCGCTCGCCGATGGTCGACATCGACAACCGCCCCTCGCGGCTGAACGCGAGCAGCACCAGCGCCTCGTACCGCGCGAAGGTGAGGCCGTGCCGCCCGGCAATGGCGTCGAGCCGGGCCAGCAGCAACTGCTGGACGCGCATGATCGACGTCGCCGTGGCCATCGACGACACCCGGGACCGCTCGCCCCAGCGCTCGACCCACCGTTCGCCCGCCCGCGCAATCGGATCGAAGGGCAGTCGTGCCGGCGGGCTCACGCCGCACCACGCTAGCGTTGTGGTCGTGACCAGCCCGAGCGGTGTTTCCTGGCAGCGGTACGACGCCGTGCTCTTCGACCTCGACGGCGTGCTCACGCCGACGGCGACGGTGCACATGGCCGCGTGGGCCGAGATGTTCACCGAGTTCCTCGCCGGTGTCGAGGTGCCGGGCGCCGACACCTCGCCATACACCGATGCCGACTACTTCGCCCACGTCGACGGCAAGCCGCGGTACGACGGCGTGCGCGACCTGCTCGCCGCGCGCGGCATCCGGCTGCCCGAGGGCTCACCCGAGGACCCGCCCGACACCGAGACCGTGTGCGGGCTGGGCAACCGCAAGAACGAGGTGTTCACCGCGGTGCTCGAGCGCGACGGCGTGCGCCCCTACCCCGGGTCGGTGGCCTTGCTCGACCTGTTGCGCGACAACGGGATTCCACTCGCCGTGGTCTCGTCGTCGGCGAATGCTCCGGCGGTGCTCGAGGCGGCCGGGCTCGCTGATCGGTTCCGCACGGTCGTCGACGGCCGGGTCGCGGCGGCGTCGGGGCTGAAGGGGAAGCCGGCTCCCGACACGTTCGCGCATGCGGCACGGGAGTGCGGCGTCGACGCGGCCGGCGCGGTCGTCGTCGAGGATGCCGTGTCCGGTGTGCGGGCAGGTGCCGCAGGCGGTTTCGGGCTCGTCGTCGGTGTCGACCGCGGTGCCGGCCGCGAGGTGCTCGAGGCAGCCGGTGCCGACGTGGTCGTCGACGACCTCGGCGAGCTCACGTGAGGACCGACCCGGTCGAGCCCGACCCGCTCGACCGGCTACGGTTCCCGGCCGACCCCTGGCGGCTGGTCGAGTGCGAGCCGTCGGCCGCCGACCTCGGGGTGACCGAGACCGTGTTCACGGTGGGCAACGGCTACATCGGCATGCGGGGCAACCCCGACGAGGGCCGCGAGGTGCACGAGCACGGCACCTACCTCAACGGCTTCCACGAGACCTGGCCGATCCGGCACGCCGAGGCCGCCTACGGGTTCGCCCGCACCGGGCAGACCATCGTCAACGCCCCCGACGCCAAGCTGATGAAGCTGTACGTCGACGACGAGCCGCTCGTCGTCGGCATCGCCGACCTCGAGCACTACGAGCGCTCCCTGGACTTCCGCGACGGTGTGCTGCGGCGCAGCCTGGTGTGGCGCACGCCGTCGGGCAAGCGGGTACGGGTGGAGTCGACCCGCATGGTCTCGATGACCCAGCGGCACCTGGCGGTGCTCACCCTCGAGGTGACCATGCTGAACGGGGACGCCCCGGTCGTGGTCTCCTCCCAGCTGCTGAACCGGCAGGACGGTGAGGACGAGTATCACGAGACACCGGCCGAGAAGATCGCGATGAGCGACCCGCGCAAGGCGGGCGTGTTCACCGGACGGGTGCTGCTCCCCCGCTACCACGAGGCCTCGGCGACGCGGATGGCGCTGGGTTACCGCTGCGCGAACTCGCGGATGACGGTCGTGGTCGCCGCGAACCACACGGTGCACACCGAGGACCCGCTCGACGTCGTGGTGCGCGACGAGCCCGACCTG
>JBOFLR010000240.1:0-1637 GCA_051657965.1 Dermatophilaceae bacterium | reverse complement strand
CCACCGACAGGAGTGACCGATGATCCCGGCCGCGTTCGACTACGTCGCCCCCACCAGCGTCGACGACGCCCTGGCCGCCCTCGCCGAGGCCGGCGACGACGCCAAGGTGCTGGCCGGCGGGCAGTCGTTGCTGCCGATCCTGCGGATGCGGCTCAACGCGCCCGAGACGGTGGTCGACCTCGGCCGCATCGAGGCGCTGCGCGGCATCCGCGACGACGGCGACGCCATCACGATCGGAGCGATGACGCCGTACCACGACGTCGTTCGGGACCCGCTCGTGCGCGAGCACGCCGGGTTGCTCGCCAAGGCCACCGCCACCGTCGCCGACCCGCAGATCCGGCACCGCGGCACCATCGGCGGCGCGCTGGTCCATGCCGACCCGGCCGGCGACATCGGCGCGCCGGTGCTGGCCCTGGGTGCCGAGCTCACGGTGCTCGGGCCGGCCGGCGAGCGGCTCGTGCCGGTGTCGGAGTTCTTCCGCGGGCTGTTCGAGACCGCGGTCGGCGACGGCGAGCTGCTCACCGGCATCCGGGTGCCCAAGCACACCGGCTGGGGCTCGCGCTACGAGAAGTTCGTGCGGGTGTCCCACCAGTGGTCGATCGTCGCGGTGGGCGCCACGCTGCGGGTCGACGGCGGCATCATCGCCGAGGCGCGGATCGGCCTCACGAACATGGGCGCGACCCCGCTGCGAGCCACCGCGGTCGAGCAGGCGCTGGTCGGGAAGGATGCCTCGGGTGTCGCCGAGGCGTGCGCGGCGGCCGCCGACGGCACCAACCCGCCGAGCGACCTGAACGGCGACGCCGACTATCGGCGCCACCTCGTCACCGTGCTCACCCGCCGGGCCGTCTCCTCGGCGCTGGCCGGCTGACCCGCGGGTCGCCTGCCGTAGCCTCGCCAGTCATGGAGCTGACCCACCGGTTCACCGTCCCGGTCCCCGTCGAGCGCGCCTGGGCGACCTTCACCGACCTCGAGTCGGTCGGCAACTGCTTTCCCGGCGCCATCGTCACGAGCGCCGACGACACCGAGTTCGCCGGCACCGTGAAGGTCAAGCTCGGGCCGATCGCGTTGCAGTACAGCGGAACCGGGCGTTTCGTCGAACGCGACGACGCTGCCCACCGCGCCGTCCTGGAGGCCAAGGGCAAGGACAAGCGCGGCAACGGTACGGCCGGGGCCACGGTGCGCATCGCGCTCGACCCCGAGGGCGATGGCACGGCCGTCGACGTCACCACCGACCTCGCCGTCACCGGCAAGCCGGCCCAGTTCGGCCGCGGGGTCATGCAGGACGTCTCCGACAAGCTGCTCCAGCAGTTCGTCGCGTGCATCGAGGGTCGCTTCGCCGAGGCTGGCTCGGATGACGTGCCGCCGGCCGGGTCGGATGACGTACTGTCGCCGGCCGGCCCGGACGACGTGGCGCCCGCACCGGAGCCGGTAGCGGCACCGGGTACGGCCTCGGCCGGCGCACCTGTCCCGTCGCCCGTAACGGCTGCGGCGTCAACCCGTGCGGCACGGAGGAGCAGCGACGACGCTGTCGACCTGGGTGCGGCCGCGCTCCCGGTGCTCGCCCGCACCTACGGCCCGTACCTGGCGGCCGCCGCCGTGGGGGCGGTGCTCGGCTGGCTCGTCGGACGCCGCTGACC
>JBOFLR010000239.1:0-3200 GCA_051657965.1 Dermatophilaceae bacterium | reverse complement strand
GGCCGTGGCACTGCCCGACGGGCGGATGCCGCGGCACGTAAGGTGACCGCCATGCCGCTGGACTACCCGATCCACACGCGCACCCTCGCCAACGGCCTGCGCGTCACCGTCTCTCCCGATCACACAGTCCCGAACGTCACCGTCAACATCTGGGTCGGTGTGGGCTCGCGGCACGAGGTCGCCGGGCGCACCGGGTTCGCCCACCTCTTCGAGCACCTGATGTTCCAGGGCTCGCGCAACGTGCGCAGTGGCGAGCACTTCGAGGCGTTGATGGCCGAGGGCGGCCGGCTCAACGCCACCACCTGGTTCGACCGCACCAACTATTTCGCCACGGTGCCGACCGGGGCCACCGAGCTCGCGCTGTGGCTCGAGGCCGATCGGCACGGCCACCTGCTTGACGCCGTGACGCAGGACAACCTCGACAACCAGCGCGACGTCGTCAAGGAGGAGAAGCGCCAGCGGTACGACAACCAGCCGTACGGCAACGCTCTGGTCGACCTCTATGCCGCGGTCTTTCCCGAGGGGCACCCGTACCACCATCCGACGATCGGCTCGATGGCGGACCTCGACGCCGCCGGCCTCGACGACGTGCACGAGTTCTTCCGGCGCTTCTACGCTCCTGACAACACCGTGCTCACCCTGTGCGGAGACATCCGGCCGGATGACGGGTTCGCGGCGGCCGAGCGCTACTTCGGCGGGCTCACCGGCCGGGCCTCCGGGCCCAGGCCGCCCCTGCCGCAGGTCGGGCCGCTCGCCGAGCCGGTGCGGGTCGACCGGCACGAGTCGGTCCCCAACGACCGGCTGCACCTCGGGTTCCGCCTGCCGGTCGACGGCACCGACGAGTTCCTCGCCGCGAGCGTCGCCCTCGACTGCCTCGCCGGGCTCTCCTCGAGCCGGCTGGTGCGCCGGCTGGTCCGCCGCGAACAGAGCGCCCTCGGTGTCCACGCGTCGGCCTGGGGCTTCGTCGACGGTGTCTCGCTCGGGGTGCTCGTCGCCGACGTCGCTCCGGGAGCCGACCCCGGCGCGGTCGAAGCGGCAGTGCTCGAGGAGCTCGAGATGTTCCTCGACGGTGGACCCACCGGGGTCGAGCTCGAGGCGTCGCTGGCCCAGGCGGAGCGGGCCTGGCTCACCGCGCTCGCCGGCCAGGAGGAGCGCGCCGACCTGATCAGTCACCACCTGCTGCTCCACGACGACCCGCACGTCGTCAACACCCGGCTGGACCGGCTGACCGCGGTGCGTGCCGAGCAGGTGCTCGCCGCGGCCCGAGCCTGGCTGCGGCCGGAGCACCGAGCGGTGGTCGCGTACCTCGCGGCCGACGACGCCCCGGTGGAGGCGGTCGCGTGAGCGTCGCCCGCCCGCTCGTCTCGCCGCCGGCGCCATGGGCCTTCCCCATCCCCGAGCAGCACACGCTCGACAACGGCATCCGGGTGCTGCTCCACCACGTGCCGGGCCAGTACGTGCTTTCGCTCCGCATCGTCGTCCCCGCGTCGCTCTCGGCGGAGCCCGCCGGTCTCGAGGGCATCGCGTCGATGACCGCCCGCCTGCTCGACGAGGGAACCGCGACCCACGGCCCGGAGGAGTTCGCCGAGCTGATGGAGCGGCACGGTATGGTGCTCGGCGCCGGCGCCTCCGACGGCGGGCTGCTCGTCGACGCCGACGTACCGCAACGTCACCTGCGCACCGCTGCAGAGCTGGTCACCGCCGCGCTGGCCGAGCCGGCGTTCCCCGAGCCCGAGGTGCACCGCATCCTGCGCAACCGCCGGGCCGAGATCGAGCAGGAGCGTGCTTCTGCGGCGCACCGCGCCGGCCGCGAGCTCGCCCGCACCCTGTGGGCGCCCGGCGAGCGGGCCGCCACCCCGATCGCGGGCACGACCGAGTCGGTCGGCCGGCTCGGGCGCGAGGACATCCGCCGCTGGCACGAGCGGTCGATCGGTCCTCGGGGCGCCACGGTCGTGCTCGCCGGCGACCTCGCCGGCACCGACGCGCCGGCCGTGCTGGGCGCCACGCTCGGCGAGTGGTCGGCCATCGGTCACGAGACCGGGCCCCGCCCGGTGGCTCCGCAGCCTGCGCCGGATGCCGCGCGGGTGGTGGTGGTCGACCGGCCCGGCTCGGTGCAGACCGAGATCGCGGTCGCCTGCCCGGGTCCCGACCGGTCCACGCCGCACGGCTGGGCACCGCACCCGGTGATTTCGTTCGTCCTCGGCGGCTCGCCGAGCGCCCGCCTCGACGCCGTGCTGCGCGAGGAGAAGGGCTACACCTACGGCATCCGGTCGGGCTTCCGGCCGCGGGTCGCGGGCGGATCGTTCGCCACCACCGGCTCGGTGCGCTCGGAGGTCACGGCCGACGCGGTCGGCATCCTGCTCGGCATCCTCGACGACGCCGCGCGCGACGGGTTCACCGACGCCGAGCTCCGTTCCGGGGTCGACTTCGTCAGCAAGACCGCGCCCGGCCGGTACGCCACGGCCGACGCGATCGCCGACGAGACGGCCGCGCTCGCCCTGGAGGGGCTGCCGCTCGACTTCACGACCACGAACCTGCGCGCCGTGGCGGCGCTCACCCGGGACGACCTCGACACCGCGTACCGGCGGGTGGCCACCGGCGCATGGACCGTGGTGCTCGTCGGTGACGCCTCGGTGATCGCCGGCCCGCTCGAGGCCCGGCTGGGTCGGCCGGCGGTCACCGTCGACCTGTGACGCCATGATCAGGCGGATGGACGCCGACCCGATCGGTACGGATGCCGGGTCGCCCGGCACGGATGCCGCAACCGCCAGGTCGCTGGTCGTCGACTCGCCGATCGGCCGGCTCGAGCTGGTCGAGCGGTACGGCGCGCTCGTCGGCATCCGCTTCGACGGACCGCCGACCGTGGCGACGCCGCCCGGGCCGGGTCGGTTCCGGCGATCCTCGGCCGACCCGTCGGGCGAGGAGGTGAACGCGGCGCCCGTCGACGTGCTGGTGGAGGCGCAGCGCCAGCTCGCCGAGTACTTCGTGGGGGAGCGTCGAGTCTTCGACCTCCCGCTGCGGCCAGTGGGCACGGCCTTCCAGCAGCAGGTGTGGGGCGTGCTGGCGACCGTCCCCTGGGGCAGCACCACCACGTACGGAGCGCTCGCCGCCCGGCTCGGGATGCCGCCGGGTGCGGCCCGTGCGGTCGGTGCGGCCAATGGGGCCAACCCGGTGCCGATCGTGCTGCCGTGTCACCGCGT
>JBOFLR010000238.1:0-5531 GCA_051657965.1 Dermatophilaceae bacterium | reverse complement strand
GTGCCTCGTGTGGGGCCGGTGCGCGGTGCGCGAAGTCGAGCACCGCGTCGACGTCCCCGCCGCCGACCGCCTCGGCCGCCCAGTGGTCGAACTCGGCCGACGCGCTCGGCGGTGGTGCGTCGGACCCGGCCGACGGGTCGAACCATCGCAGATTGTGCGTCGTGAACCCCGACCCGACGACGAGCACGCCCTCGTCGCGCAACGGCGCGAGCCGCTGCCCGAGCGCGAAGAGCCGCTGCGGGTCGAGGGTCGGCATCGAGAGCTGGAGCACCGGCACGTCGGCCTCCGGGAACATCTCGACCAGCGGCACGTAGGCACCGTGGTCGAGCCCTCGGGTGGCCTCCTCGTGGACCGCCTCGCCTGCGCCGGCGAGCAGCCCGGCCACCGACCGCGCGAGCGCCGGAGCCCCGGGCGCGTCATAGGTGACCTCGTAGTACCGCTGCGGGAAGCCCCAGAAGTCGTAGAGGAGCGGCACGTCGCCGGAGGTCGCCGACACCGAGGTCGGCGCCTGCTCCCAGTGCGCCGACACGACGAGCACCGACTCCGGTCGCGGCAGGTCGCTCGACCACGCCGCGAGCTGCGCCGTCCACACCGGGTCGTCGGCGAGTGGCGGCGCACCGTGGCTGAGGTAGAGCACGGGCTGGCGGGGCGCGGTGGTCACGGGCGGCGGTCCTTCTCGTGGGTAGTTCACTATTCAACCACAACGATTGGCGTCCGCTCGCCATTCAGCCCCCGCCGCCGGCGTCGTGGACGAGGATCGCCACCTGGGTCCGGTTCTCCAGGCCGAGCTTGGCGAGGATCCGACCGACGTGCGCCTTGACCGTGCCGACGCTGAGGTAGAGCGCGGACCCGATCTCGGAGTTGCTGTGTCCACGGGCCAGCGCCAGGGCCACCTCCCGCTCGCGGTCGGTGAGCCCGGCGAGGGCCGCACGGGCCGCGGACCGGCGGCGGTCGGCATCCGACGGTCCGGATGACGCGGCGCCCGCCACTTCCGCGATGAGCGCCGACGTCGCACTCGGCGAGAGGGTCGGCTCGCCCGCGACGACGGCGTGCACCGCCTCGACGAGCCGCGCGGGCGGGGTGTCCTTGAGGAGGAAGCCGTGGGCACCCACCCGGATCGCGCGCAGCACCAGCTCGTCGGCGTCGAAGGTGGTGAGCACCAGGACGCGGGGCGGGCGGGGGAGGGCGAGGACGTCGGCGGTCGCGGCGATGCCGTCGCGCACCGGCATCCGGATGTCCATGAGCACCACGTCGGGGGAGGTGCGGCGCACGAGGTCGACCGCCTCGGCGCCGTCGCCCGCCTCACCGACGACCTCCACGCCCTGGTCACCGCCGAGGATCATCGTCAGCCCGGCACGGACGAGCGGGTCGTCGTCGACGAGCGCCACCCGCACCCGCCCGGCCGTCATGCCGGCCACGGTAGCGAGGCGCGGACGACGAACCGGCCGCCGTCGGGGCCGGAGGCGAGCGTGCCGCCGAGAAGGTCGACGCGCTCGGCGAGCCCGAGCAACCCGAGCCCGGCTCCCCGGAGCCCGGCGCGCGGATGCTCGCCCGGCCGCGCCACCGGCAACGGGTTGGCGACCACCACCTCGAGACCGTCGCCCGGCGCGCCGCCGACCGTCACGGCCACCGTCGCACCAGGGGCGTGCTTCCGCGCGTTGGTCAGCGCCTCCTGCACGATCCGGTAGACCGTGCGTCCGGTCGTCGTCGGCACCTCGCCGGCCGTCCGGTCCTCGCACGTGACCGTCATCCCCGCCTGCCGGGCCTCGTCGACGAGACGGGGCAGGTCGTCGAGGTCGGGCTGCGGTCGCTCCGGATGCTCGGATGACGGCGCCTCCTCCGAGCGCAACACCCCCAGCACGTCGCGCAGGTCGCGCAGCGCGAGGTGCGCGTTCTCCTCGATGGTCTGCGCCACCGCGACCTGCTGCTCGCGAGGCAAGTCGTCGCGGAAGGTCAGGGCGCCGGCGTGCATGGACACCAGCGACATCCGGTGGGCCAGGACGTCGTGCATCTCGCGGGCGATGCGAGTGCGTTCCTCCGCCCGGGCCGCGGCCACCCGGGCCTGCTGCTCGCGCTCGGCGGTCTCGGCCCGCTCGCGCAGTCCGGCGACCCGCTCGCGGTCGGCGCCCACGGACAGGCCGATGGCGACGATGACGGCGACGTACAGCACGCCGAACGCGGCGGCGGCCCACAGCGGCAGCCCTTCCGACTCCGGGTAGAGCTGCTCGAAGAGCACGGAGCTGGCCACGGTGAGCGGCGTGACCACCACGATCTCACGGGTCCGGCGCCGGGTCGCGAGCGAGCCGAGCGCGAGGGTCGCCGGGCCGGCGGCCGTGGTCGACACCGTCGACACCACGGTCGTGACGACGGCGACCGCGAGCGGCCACCGCCGGCGGAAGAACGTCAGGACCAGCGTCAGCAGCCCCAGCAGCGGGTCGACGTAGCCGAGCCACCCGAGGGTGAGGACCGACATCTCAGGGGTCACCGCCGCAACCTCGAACAGGGTCACCGTCCACGCGGTCAGGCCGATCACCAGCACGAGGACCAGTCGCCAGGTGTGCCCCCACCAGCCGAGCGGCGGCGGGGGAGCGGGACTGCGCTGCTCCGGCATCCGGCCATGCTAAGAGCGCCGGCGACCTGCCGCGTCGGCCGGAAGTCCACCCCCACGCCGAGCGACCTGGACCAAAGACACCCCCGCGCAGGCCTCGCGACCGATGCCGTGAGCGGCCACCGCCGCGCAGGGTGGTGGTCATGATCTCCATCGAGAACCTCACCAAACGCTACGGACGGGTCGCCGCCGTCGACGGTGTCACCTTCGAGGTGCCCCGCGGGTCGGTGACCGGCTTCCTCGGGCCGAACGGCGCGGGCAAGTCCACGGTCCTGCGGATGCTCACCGGTCTCACCCCGCCGACGAGTGGCCGCGCCACCGTCCTCGGCCGCGACTACCGCGACCTCGCCAACCCGGGCAGCCGGGTCGGCGTCATGCTCGACGCGTCGGCCCAGCACGCCGGCCGCACCGGTCGCGAGGCGCTGCTCCTCAGCGCCCTGACCATCGGCGTCGACCGCTCCCGGATCGACCAGGTGCTCGCCCTAGTCGGCCTCACCGACGAGGAGGCGTCCCGCCGGGTGCGCACGTACTCGCTCGGCATGCGCCAGCGGCTCGGCCTCGCCGGCGCCTTCCTCGGCGAGCCCGAGGTGCTCGTGCTCGACGAGCCGGCCAACGGCCTGGATCCCCAGGGGATCCGCTGGATGCGCGGCCTCCTGCGCGAGTTCGCCGACCGGGGCGGCGCGGTGCTGCTCTCCTCGCACCTGCTCCACGAGGTGCAGACCGTCGCCGACGACGTCGTCGTCATCGGTCGCGGCCGGATCGTCGCGAACGGGTCGATGGCCGAGCTCGTCGCCGGCACCGGTACCCGGGTTCACTCGGATGACGACCGCACCCTCGCCCTGGCCCTCACCTCCGCGGGGTACGACGCCGTGCCGACCGACGGCGGCCTCGTCGTCTCGGCCGAACCCGCCGACGTCGGACGGGTCGCGCTCGGCGCCGGGGTCGCCGTCCGGGACCTGCGACCGCACGGCTCGGAGGGGCTGGAGGAGCTGTTCCTCCGGCTCACCGTCGGCGAGGACCGGGGGCTGGCGGCATGAGCACCCCGACACGCGCGGGCGCCATCCGGGACGGCCTCGGGTCGCCCGGGAGCCTTCCCGACGCCAGGCCCGAGGAGAACGCACCGCAGCACCGGGGTGCCAGGGCGGGGGTGCCGATGGCGCGGCTGTTCCGGGTCGAGCTGCGCAAGCTGCTCGACACCCGCGCCGGCCGCTGGCTCGCCGGCGCCACCGTTCTCGTGTCCGTCCTCGCCGTCGCCGCATTCCTCATCTGGGGCGACAACGAGGAGGCCACCTTCGAGGGCCTGCTCGGGCTGGCGGTGCTGCCGCTCGCCGTGCTCCTGCCGATCCTCGGCATCATGAGCGCGACGGCCGAGTGGTCCCAGCGCACCGGCATGGTGACCTTCGCCCTCGAGCCGCACCGCGGGAGGGTCGTCGCCGCGAAGCTGGCCGCCGCCGCGGTGCTCGCGCTCGGCGTCGTGGCCCTGGCGGTCGCGGGCACCGCGCTCGCGCACCTCGTCGCCGGCGCCTTCCTCGACCTGCCGGGCGACTGGTCGGTGCCGGGTGCCGTCGTCGGCGGCATCACGCTGGCGATGGTGGTCTACCTCGTCCAGGGTGTCGCCTTCGGGCTGGTCTTCCTCAACACCCCGCTCGCGATCGTGCTCTCGCTCGTGCTGCCGACCGCGTTCACCATCGTCGGCTCGCTCGTCTCCGGGTTCGAGCAGGTCGCGCGGTGGCTGGACCTCTCCCGCGCCACCGAGCCGTTGCTGGCCGGTTCGATGGCCGGGCAGGACTGGGCGCAGCTCGGCACCGCGTCGCTGGTGTGGCTCGGTGTGCCCCTGGCCGTCGGGACGTGGCGGGTGCTGACCCGGGAGGTCGCCTGACCGTTCCGCGGCGGGCGACATCCGGGAAGGCTGCGGGATGACGGGAGACGGCCCGGTTTTCGCACCCGACGCCCCGGGGCGTTACCGTTCGTGCGGTCCACCGCGTCCGAGCAGCGACGATTCCGCTGCACGCGAGGGACGGAACGGAACAGGTGCACCCGTGGCAGGACGCAAGCTCGTCATCGTCGAGTCCCCGGCCAAGGCCAGGACGATCGCCGGCTACCTCGGTGCCGACTGGGACGTCGAGGCCTCGGTGGGCCACATCCGCGACATCCCCACCCCGAGCGAGATGCCGGCCGAGATCAAGAAGGGCCCGTTCGGCAAGTTCGGGGTCGACATCGACGCCGACTTCGCGCCCTACTACGTCGTCGACGCCGACAAGAAGAAGAAGGTCTCCGAGCTCAAGAAGCTGCTCAAGAGCGCCGACGAGCTGTACCTCGCCACGGATGAGGACCGCGAGGGCGAGGCCATCGCCTGGCACCTGCTCGAGACCCTCCAGCCCTCGGTGCCGGTCAAGCGGATGGTGTTCCACGAGATCACCCGCGAGGCCATCCAGCGCGCCGCCAACACCACGCGCGACGTCGACGCCCGCCTGGTAGACGCCCAGGAGACCCGCCGCATCCTCGACCGCCTCTACGGCTACGAGGTCTCCCCGGTGCTCTGGCGCAAGGTGCGCGCCGGCCTGTCCGCCGGCCGGGTGCAGTCGGTGGCGACCCGGATGGTCGTCGAGCGCGAGCGGGAGCGGATGGCGTTCCGTTCCGCCTCCTACTGGGACGTCGAGGCCGACGTCACCCCGGACGCCGAGAGCAACCTCTTCACCGCGCGCCTCACCGGTGTCGACGGCTCCCGCGTGGCCACCGGCCGGGACTTCGCGGATGACGGCACGCTCACCACCGCGAAGGCTGTGCAGCTCGACCAGGTGCGCGCCACCGGGATCGCCGAGGCGCTGCGCACGGCATCCGTCACGGTGCGGGAGGTCAGCGAGAAGCCGTACACGCGCCGCCCGAGCGCGCCGTTCACGACGAGCACCCTGCAGCAGGAGGC
>JBOFLR010000237.1:0-2186 GCA_051657965.1 Dermatophilaceae bacterium | reverse complement strand
AAACGAGCTCAGCGACGTCGAGGAAGGCACGAGCCTGGTCTCGGCGGGCGCGACACTCGGCCGGTGTGCACGTCACGACGCGCCCGGAGGCACGCGGGGTCGTCGCACGCTCCGAAGCACGTCGAGGATCCGCTCGCCGTGCACGTGGAGGTCGTCGGCCCTCCAGGAGTCGACCAACGGGTCCTCCTCGCGAACCATCCGTCCGAGCGCATCGGGCGTGAGGTCGACGATCTGCGCGTCGTTCCCGGTCCATGCCCGTAGTCGACGTTCGAGGTGATCGATCTGGTTCAACCAGGTGTCCTCGTCGGACTGCGTGAGCGTGGGTGGGCGGACAAGCAGGATGTCGATGTCGCTGTCAGGATCGGCGGTGCCTCGGGCGAACGACCCGAACAGGCCTACATGCGCCGGCTCGACCCGCCAGCCGGCCACCTCGGCTCGAATCCGCTGCAACAGCTCGTCTCGCAACAGGGAGAGCTCCACGATCGGACGAGCCGCCACGTGCTCGCGGTTGAGCCGGTAGACGGATGGTGTGCCGTCGTCTCGACCGACACCATCCCTTGCCGGACCAGGCACGCCAGCACCTTGCGGACTCCTTCGTGGCTACCTCGCTCGCAACGGCGGTGCACCTCGGCCGGGGTGCACCAGCCGGTGGTGGCGACGAGCACCTGAAGCACCGTGGCGTCGAGGGTCGGTGTGATGGTCGCGAACGGGTTGGACAGGTCCACGAGCCAGCAGTCCAACGATCGTTGGCGTGAGTCACTTTAGTTGGGATGCTCCACGGCGCCCGACTGCCTGCTCCGTGACCACGCTTCCGGATGTCGCATGGCCGGCCCAGGCCGTCAGACTCAGGTGGTGCCGTCCGGCTTCTTCGCCGCCGAACCGGTGAGGGCGCGACCGGTCTCTCGCTGCGGGTCATAGAGGTAGCACTGCACGCTGCGATCACCGCTCTCCCACGCCTCCTGGCCCGGCCAGTAGAAGCCGCCGTCGAGCGCGGAGTCGTCGAAGGCCTCACCGGTGTAGGTGGGGAAGGCGTCGAAGCAGATCTCGTTGGCGTCCTCGCTCACCGAGTCGTCACCGGGCCACGGACCGGCGGCCAGGCTCCTCACCTCGAACACCTCCCAGTCGTGCGGGCGCGCGCAGTCGATCGCCCAGACCATGCCGTCGTCGAGGCGCGAGTCGTCCTTGATGCCGCAGTCGCCACGTTCGATCTCGGTGAGGTCGAGCCAGCCACCCCCGACGAGCGCCTCCGCCGAGGCCAGCCGCCAGTCGAGCCCTCCGTCGTCGCGCAGCGTCACGGTGAGCTCGGTGGTCGCCCCGAACTCGGCGGTCACGTCACAGCTGAAGGTGTCGCCGGCGGCCCGCACGACGGTCTTCTGCTCCGGGCAGGCGATCTCGACATCGGTCGTCGCCGCCTCGGCCACCGGCCCGGTGAAGTCGTTCTCGACCTTGCGCAGGTCGACCACGGCGGCCTCGGCGGTGAGGCTGTAGTCGCCGGCGGTCTCCGGCCGACGAACCGTCATCGGCAGCGGGTCCCCGCCCACATCCACCGTGCACGCCACCGTCGACCCCGAGCGCCAGGACAGCTCGCCCGAGCAGCGAGCCGCACCGACCTCCGCTGCCGGGTAGTCCGCGCGCACCTGGGCCACGGCGGCACGCTGCAGCGTGGCGGCATCCTCGGAGCTGCTCACCGTGACCACGGCCAGGACGAGCGCCCCGGACAGCACCACAGCCCACGCGCACGAGATGGCCAGCGCCGCGATCGCCAGTCCTCGCCCGCGCTCCCGGGTGCGGCGGATGCGCACCAGCGAGGCGATGGCCAGGCCCGCTCCGACGACGACCGTGGGGATGACGCTGAACACCAGCGCCAGCACCGCCAACGAGTCGGTACCGGATGCCGCGGCGCCGCGGGGCGGGCGGCCGTCCGGGTGCGACGGACCGTCGAAGGTGCCGCTCGGCGGCGGGACGGGCGGCAACGGAGCGGTCGGGTACGGGTCGGCCGATGGCGGAGCGGGCCGGCCGGGTGGCGAGGGCGGCATGTGGGACATCAGTCGTCTCTCCTCCTGCAGGGAGCCCACGAACATGACCGGGGGGCGTGCGGTGACCCCCCGGCGCCGTGGCCGAGGGCCGACCATGCGCGATCCTACGTGCGCCGTCCGGTCGACGTCCGGGGTCGTTCGGCCCACGCA
>JBOFLR010000236.1:0-20001 GCA_051657965.1 Dermatophilaceae bacterium | reverse complement strand
TCCGCCATCGTGCCGATCGCCAGCGGCCGGCCCTGGTCGAGGGTCTCCAGGCGGGCCAGCGCGTCGATCCGGTTCGCGATCAGCTCACCGACACGCCAGAGCAGCTCGCCACGCTCGGCGGGCGAGGTCGCGGCCCATGTGCCCTCGAGCGCTTGGCGCGCCGCGCCCACCGCGCGGTCCACGTCATCCGCGCCGGCCTCGGCCACGTCGCAGAGCACGTCGCCCGTGGCCGGGTCGTGGGTCGGGAAGGTCCGACCCGAGAGGCTGTCGACCCACTGCCCATCGATGAGCAGCTGGGTCGGCGTGTCACCGTCGAGCTCGCCCGACCCGCTGACCGAGGTGATGGTGGTCACCGGAACCTCACCGACCGGACGGTGCGAGACCGGAGGCGGACAGCACGTTCGCGAAGGCGAAGCCGGTCGTCCTGTCGTAGTTGATCGACCACATCATCGTGCCGCCGACGGTGAACCGGGTCGGTGGAGTGAAGGACCCGCACCCGACCGCCGACTCCAGACAGGTCAGCGCACGCCGGAGGGTCGACGGGTCGACGTAGCCGCCACCCGCGGCATCCGGGCGAGCGGGGACGCCGAGCCCGATCTGGTCGGGCCGCAGCCCGTGCTGCTCGTACCGGCAGGCGAGCGCGGTGAGGAAGTCGACGGTGCCCTGGGTGTAGATGCCGCCGTCGCAGCCGTACATCGTGCCCGAGTTGTAGAACTGGACGTTGACCTTGGTGACGATGTCCTTCAGCCGCAGCGCGAGGTCGGCGTACCGGTCGGTGCGGTTCACCATCTCGTAGGTCTGCGGTGCCATCGTCAGCACGAACCCGTCGCCGACATCGGCGGCGAGCCGGCGCATCGCCGAGGCCAGGTGCGGTGTGGAGAAACCCTGTTCGAGGTCGATGTCGACCCCGTCGAGGCCGAGCTGCCGGATGACGCGCAGTGCGCTGGTCGCGAGCCCACGGGCACTCGCCTCGTCGCGGACGCTGATCGTTTCGGCGGCCCCGCCGATCGAGAGCACCACCTTGGTGCCGCGGGCGTGCAGCTCACGGACGTCGGCGGCGAGATCGCTGTCCGAGTAGCCGCCGAGCGCGTTCGACAGCCCCTTCTCGACCGAGAACGTCACCTCGCCCGGCCGGCCGGTGGCGCCGGCGAAGGCGAGCGGCACGATGTCGCACGTGCGCGGTACCTCACGCAGCCGCATCCCCACCGGCTGGACGTAGTTGGTCCAGTAGCACGTCGTGGTCGGGCCGGCGGTGGCCTTCCCGGTCGGTCCCGGCGTCGAGGCGGATGACGCGCCGCGCGTCATCCGCGCTTCGGTGGCCGCCGAGGTGGATGCGGTCCCCGCTGCGGTGGACCCGGTTCTCGCCGAGGCTGACCCGACTCCCGCCGTCGTGGCGAGCTCGATGTCGATGGGTCGTGCGGTGGCAGCCGGTGCGGCCACGACACCACCCCAGATGCTCCCGACCACGGCGAGCGCGACTCCGAGCGAGACGCACCTCCCGCCGAGCGGTCGTCTCGGACGGGACTGGTCCTCGATGGTCCCCTGCTGCGTGGTCACGACTGGCTGCCTTCCTTGGTGGGTTGCTGCTCGTCAGTTGCCTGCCGGCCGAGGTGGCCGCGTTCCTCGGACGACCGACCGCTGCTGCAGTGGCGGAGCGGTGGCCCTCGTCCTCGGCGGTCGGGTCACGTAGCGAGTGCCGTGCTCGAACGGCGGGTCGACCGCCTGCCCGTTCTCCTGGACGAAGGTCGGGTAGGCGCCGCCCAGCTCTCGGTGCACCACGCCCAGCACCGACGTGCCGTCGTTGGAGTACATCGGGACCGTCGGCGTCCCCTGGGACGAGTAGATCAGTCCACCGAGGATCTCGGTCCGCGCCCCGTTCCGGTTGGCCAGGACCGTGCTCGGGAACTCGGTCTTGAGGTTGACCAGCCGCACCGTGCCGCCGTCGTTGACGATCTTCGGCGCGACGTCGCTCTCGACGTTGACCTGCCGGCCCCACAGCCGGCCGCCCTGGACGCGGACGGTACCGGCGACGACGTCCTGGAGGTAGGAGTCCCCGCTGGCCGCCTCCTTGACCAGGGAGCCGCTCATGCTGCCCACGAGGGTCACCGATCCCGTTCCGCGGAGCCGGATCTCGCCGTCGACTCGCAGCTGCTCGATCTCGACCGGGTGGTCGGTGTCGACGACCAGGTCCCCGGTGATCCGCGCCGACATCCCGACGATGCGCTGCACCGGTCCCCGGACGACGACGTCGGTGCGAGTCTCGTACGGGCCGCCCGGGCCGCCGTGGGTGTTACTCGGGAAGTACACCGTCGGCCGGCCCGCGTCGATCGCGGCCTGGATGGCGGGCGCGGAGTCGCCGGGCTGCGTGCGCTCGGCGAAGGAGTCGACGCCGACCCAGGCCGAGGTGTCCTGCTGCCAGGGGATGACGGGCGGTGTCGCCGTGGGCAGGTGCAGGGAGCTCGCCGACCCGCCGGCGGCCGTGCGGACCGGGCTGCTGGAGTACTCCGCCACGCGCGGGCCGGCGACCGTGCGGTCGCCGTCGCGGATCGCGGCGGAGTACCCCTGCGTCGTGACGTCTCGCACGAACAGCTCGCCGCCGGAGACGATCGCCGGGTGGTCGGGCGAACCGCCCGACAGGGTCGAGTCGAGCAGCGTGAACAGGCCGTAGTCGCGGCCGCCGACGACCTCCACGGCCGGCACGGTGTTGATGCTGGTCAGCCGCTCGACCACGGTGTTGTGCCCGTTGCTGCGGAACCCGGCTCGGCGTTGGCCGCTCAGTGCGATGTTCTCGAAGCTCATCGAGTAGACGCCCCACGACGTCGACATGCCGTAGTCGAAGCCGCTCACCGTGGTGTCGACCACGTGGGCCGGTCCGGGGCCGTCCCGGTCCATCGAGATGCCGACCGCTCCGGAGCCCGTGGGAGCACGCAGGTCGACGTTCTTGACCATGCCACCGTTGTGCGAGGTGTAGTCGATGCCGACCGCGCCCGGATTGCCCCGGCCGACGTCGATCGTCAGGTTCATGACGTAGTTCGAGTGGGAGGTGTTGTCGTGCACCTCGGCTCGGCCGTTGCGCCGGCAGAGGAAGACCGACTTCGGGTTCGCTGCGTCGTCGTATCCCGGAGCCGCGTCCGCGAGCTTGACGATCGTGCGACCCGGGCCGTCGCCACGCACCGTGAGGAAGGTGCCCCAGGAGATCTCGTCGGACACCACGTAGGTGCGGCCGTCGGCCGAACCGGGTAGGTACACCTGCTCCCACGCCTGGTAGGTCGCCGCGATCGCCGCCTTGATCGCCGCGGTGTCGTCGGTGCGCCCGTCGCCCTTGGCACCGAAGTCGAGCACGTTCACCTTCGGCGCACCCGCCGGCAACGGACGCGCGGCGGCTACCCCCTCGGGGGCTGCGGAGTCGCCTACGGGACCTGCCTGCCCCGCAACCGAACTCGGTGCGGCGGCACCACCAGCACCTGCGGCCGGCCCGTCGCTCGGCGACGTTCCCGCAGCTGCCGGCGCCGAGCGATCGGCGCGCGCCGACACGGCCGACGGCTCCGGCTGAGACACCGACGACGACGCTCCGGAGGCGCTCCCCGCCGGCACCCCGGCCGAACCCGGCTGGCACCCGGCGACCAGCGTCAGCGACACCGTACCGATGCTGGCGAGAAGGACGGTGACCGCCGCCGACCGCCGTGACCACTGTGCTCTCATCTGCTCTCCCAGGTAGTTGTCAAGTGCACGTCGATGTCATCGCGCTTCTCTGACTCGTCGTCCGGAGTTGCCGCCGGCGCATGGCTTCTGCCGCGCCACACGAGGCTTCGGACAGTGCGGAGCATGACCCCGATCAGTCGGCCGGCTCCCGGTGACGGCGGCTGGTCAACCGGCGGGTCGGACACTGCCCGACGTCTCGAACACGTCACCAGTACGGGTGGCGATGATGGCCGCACGAAGCTCGTGTCCACTGTTGATCCGGCGACCGACGACGATCGGTGACGGAAGTGGCAGACCGACATCGGCCCGGCTGTCCGATCGAGTCACCCAGCGGCCGCCACGAAACTCCTGGAGCACGACACCCCAGCCCGACAGGCCCGCGAAGTACGTCTGTCCATAGGCACGCCACCCACACCGGTCACGAGCGACCGAGATGACGAAGTCGGTCTTGTCGTACTTTCGCGTCGTCTTCCGGATGACGTTCAGCGGGCCGCACGTGCTCGACGTGGCGGTCGCGAACTCGCTCGTCGCCCGTGCGCCGGCTGCCGATGCCGGAGGTGCGGCGACGACCGTCGCCGCAGCGCCCGACACGACGAGCGCCGTCGCAACCGCTACCCGTGTCGACATCGTCCGAACTGACATCGTGAACCACCTCTCGTCGAGTCGTGTACATCTGGGGGAGAATTGCTCCTGGTCGCTTGCTTGCGCAGACGATCTGCGTCGAACTGGGCAGTACGTCGACCGGCAGCCGACGGCATCCCCGCTGTCGTCTCGGAGGCGAGCGAGCGAGCAGCGGACGCGGTGGGGACGATCGAGGCCGTGGAGGCGCTCGGCACGGCGGGAGCGGCAGCCGGTGCGAGGCGGACGGCACTGGACTGTCTCACAGGCATGCTCGTGTCCTCTCGGATCAGGGTGACATCAGCGCGAGTGGTGATGTCGTATGCCGACGGTGCGAGCGAGGTACGGCGCACCACGTCGGGGCTGTCGACCTCCACCGCTACGTCAGGGACTTCGCGGTCCGTGATCCACCGCCTGCTCTCGGTCGAACGTAGGCGCCGCTTCGTCGGACGCGGATCGACAAGAATGCGGATGAGGAGCAGTGACTCCTGCCGTCCACGCCGCGGCGTGGCGTACCTCTCTCGGACCTCCCAGCGACCGGTTCAGAGCTCGAGCACCACGAAGGTGCCGTCGTCGTCCTCGAAGAACACCACGCCGGTCCACTCGAAGCCGTCGACCCTGCCGGTGCAGACGACTGCCGTCGACGCCGAGACCGACGATGTGTCAGGGCAGCTGATCCGCTCCTGGATGTATCCGTACTCGTCCTGGGTTTCGGTGACCACCTCCTCCAAGCGGTCGCCCGACAACGCCGCCCCTGAGGTCAGGCCGCCGACGTCGCCGCGCAGCGGCTCGTAGGAACCGCCGCTCAGGAACACGACGAGCACGATGACGCCGAGCGCGACGGCGAGCCCTGCCGTCACGGTCGCGGCGACGGCCCAGCCGAGCGCCGTGCCTGCCTTGCGCCGAGCCTCCGGATCCTCGCTGCCGACCGGCCGGTACCACGGCGCGCCCCAGCCCTGGTGCGGCGTGGGCGCCGGGTACGACGGTTCCCGACCGGGGTAGGCGGGCGGTGGCGCCGGGATCGGCGAGGTCGTCGCCCAGGACGGCTGCGAGGGCGACGGGAACGGGTGCTCAGGGCTGCTCGTCACGCAGGGAGCGTGGCACGGACGTGTGTCTTCGCGCACGAGTACGGAGGCAGTCGCCGCGTCCGTCGTCGGTCCTGCCACCCAGGGCGCGAGGGCCGCCGAGCCGACGGGCTCTCCCCGCCCCCTGAGCGTGAGATCCGGTGGAGCCTACGAGCAGATGTCCGTGGCGCCGGTGCGCGGTTCGGCCGTCGCGGTGGCCGTCGGCGTCGGTGCGGCCACCTTGGGCCGCGGCAGTGGGTCGGTGCCGAGCCGGTTCGGCACCTCGGCCACCGCGGGCGCGCCAGCACCCAGGGTGACGCGCACGGCATCCGCGAGCGAGTCCTCCTCGACGACCCGCGCGCCGGGAAAGGCCGCGGCGACGGTGCGCGCCGCCTCCGCCTCGCCGGGGGCGTACTCGACGACGACCCCGGTCGACGAGCGCTCGGCGTTCGACGTCGTGACCTCGGCGAAGCCCTGCACCTGCAGGCCGGCGGCGACCGACGCGGCCAGCCCGGTGACCTCCGTCGCGTTGACCACCTCGACGCGGATGTCGGCCGGGCCCACCGTGAGCCGTTCGGCACTCGGGCTCGGCGTCGGCTGCGGCGTGGCACCGGTGATGGGCTGGTCGGAGCGCAGGGCCTGCCACAGCTCGGGTGCGGCCGGCGACCACTGCACTCGGTTGGGGTTCTCGGGGTGGACCTCGACGGGCACGGTGACGAACGCGACGTTGCCGACGCCGATCTTCCCCAGACTGGCCCCGAGGTCGCGCATCGTGCCGATGCCGAACTCCTCGTCGGTGGTCAGTGACCCGGTGGCGGCGTCGAGGAACCCGAGCAGCTTGTCGGGGCGCGCCAGCAACGAGGACCGCGTCGCCTCCTGCACGACCGAGGAGAGGAACGTCTGCTGGCGTTCGATCCGCTCCAGGTCGGACCCGCTCTTCGTGGAGTAGCGACTGCGCACCCAGCCGAGCGCCTGGGTGCCGTCGAGCACGTGTCGGCCGGCGGACAGGGTCAGCTGCGCCTTCGGGTCGTCGATCGGGGTGCTGGTGCACACCGGCACCCCGCCGAGCGCGTCGACCATGTCGCGGAACCCGGTGAAGTCGACGACCGCGAAGTGGTCGATGAACAGCCCCGTGTTGCCCTCGACCGTGTTGATGACGCAGGCCGGGCCACCGCGGGTGAAGGCGCTGTTGAACTGCTGCACCGTCCACTGCTCGCGGGGGACGTCCTTGTCGCAGCCCGGTGCCATCGAGACCATCGAGTCGCGGGGGATGGAGACCACGGTGACGTGGGCACGATCGGCCGACACGTGGGCGACCAGGGTGGTGTCGGCGCGGGCTCCGGCGAACCTCCCGGTGCCGCCGACGTCCTGGCCCTCGCGGGTGTCGGAGCCGATGAGCAGCACGTTCAGCGGGCCGGCCGAGCGCTCCGGCCGGTCCTCGGACAGGTCGCTGCTGAGGTCGAGCCGGTCGATGTTGCCCTCGAGCTGCCACCAGAGCGCCCCGACCCCGAGCGCGGCCACCAGCGCTGTGGCGCCGAGGATGCCGAGCACCCGTCGTCGCAGCGCGACCCGCCGGCGCGCGCGGTGCTCCGCCCGCTGCCGGCGGGTGGTCTCGGACATCGTGCTCGGCTCCTGGGCGTCGGGTCGGCCACCGTCGGGCGGCCGGCACCCGCGACCGTGCGGGCAAGGGGAGGCGGCCAGTCTAGGGATCCTGTCTGGGAGCTCCCTGCATTCCGAGTGCGCGCCACCAGACCGACGCCGGCCGTGGTGAACGGCCCCGCGCCGGACGCGGCCGGCGAGGCGGCATCATCCTCGGCGAGGCGGCATTGTCCGCGGCGGCAGCGTCATCCGCGGCGAGGCGGCGTCATCCGCGGGGAGGCGGCGTCATCCGCGATGTGTCGATCACTTGATGGCGCCCATCGACAGGCCGCGTACGAGCTGCTTCTGCGCGACCCATCCGGCGAGGATCACCGGCAACGCCGCGATGGTGGCCGCCGCCGACAGCACGGCGAGGAACTGCCCACGCCCGTCGACGAAGCTGCCGAGGAACGGCGGCGTGGTGCGCGCCGCCGAGCTGGTGAGCAGAGTGGCCAGGAAGTACTCGTTCCAGCTGAAGATGAACGCGATCAGCGCGGCCGCGGCGATACCCGGCAGCACGAGCGGGATGACGATGCGCACGATCTCGCGCACCAGGCCGGCACCGTCGACCCGTGCCGCCTCGATGATCTCGAACGGCACCTCGAGGAGGAACGAGCGCATCATCCACACGGTGACCGGCAGGTTCACGGCGCCATAGACGATCGAGAGCATGTAGATGTTGTCGAGCAGGCCGAGGTTGTTGAGGATGATGTACAGCGGCAGCACGACCGCGGCGAGCGGCATGAACCGGGTCGAGATGAAGAACGACAGCGACTGCTCGACGTTCTTCACCCGCCGGATGGACAGCGCGTACGCCGCCGGGATGGCCAGCACCACGGAGATCACCGTGGCGGTGGTGGCGGCCGTGATCGAGTTGAGCAGGTAGCCCCGCATGCCGCGGTCCATCGCGGTCTGGTAGCCCTCGGTCACCGGCGAGAAGATCACCGTCGGGTCCACCGACGACGCCAGCGACTCCGGCTTGAACCCGTTGAGCACCATCCAGAACACCGGGAAGAAGAAGGCGAGCACGAGGAACCAGGTGAACGTCGTGATGAGCGTCCCGCTCAGTCTGCGGCTCATCGGCTGCCTCCTGCCATGAAGACCTTGAAGAGGGTGCGCAGCGCCACCGTGGACACGATGACGGTGAGGATGACGGTGACCACGCCGTAAGCCGCGGCCTCGCCGACGTCGAGCCCGATGAAGGCCCGTTCGTAGAGCAGGTAGGCGAGGGTCTTGGTGCCGCCGGTGCCCTTGGTGAGGATCGCGATCGGGTCGAAGACCTGCAGGATGATGACCGAGCCGAGCAGCACGCCGATCTCGATGTACATGCGCAGGTGCGGCAGCGTGATCCAGGTGAAGGTGCGCCAGGTGCCGGCACCGTCCACCTGCGCGGCCTCGAGGACGGCCCGGTCTTGGCCCTGCAGGCCGGCCAGCAGGATGAGCATCATGAACGGCGTGAACTGCCAGGTGAGCACGATGACCACCGAGAGCAGCGGCTGGTCGGTGCTCCACGAGACCGTGGGCAGGCCCAGCGTGCGGAACAGCCAGTTGACCATGCCGATGTTCGTGTCGAACATCGAGTACTTCCAGATCAGCGCGGCCGCGGCCGGCATCACGAGGAAGGGCGTGATCATCAGCGTGCGGGCGACGGCCCGCCCGCGGAACTTCCGGTCTAGCAGCACGGCGAACAGCAGGCCGAAGAGCAGCGAGAGCACCACCGAGAGCGCGGTGATGAGCACGGTGGCGACGATCGAGGGCCACAGCGCGCCGCTGGTGAGGGCGGTGCGGTAGTTCTCGAACCAGGTGAAGCCGCGGTCCTCGGGGCGGAGCAGGTTCCAGCGCACCAGCGAGTAGTAGACGGTGACGAGGAACGGCACCTGGGTGAGCAGTACGAGGAAGACCACGGCCGGGAGCAGCAGCCCGCGACTGGTCCAGAGGTCGCGGCGGTTGGTCCGCCGGGCGTCGGTGGCGGTGGATGCCGTGACGGTATCCAGGTCGGGTGGAGGTGCGGTGGTCGTCATCGGTCACGTCCTCGTGCGTCGATGCGGTGCTCGGTGAGGGCCCTCGTCTCCTACTTCTGGGCGTCGCCGGCCTTCTGCGCGATCGCCTGACACTTCGACAGTGCATCGTCGACCGAGGTGCGGCCGGCGATGTAGTCCGCCATCAGCTGCGCGCACTGGTTGCCGACGTCCTGGAACTCGGGGATCGAGACGTACTGGATGCCGACCCACGGCTGCGGCTTCACGCCGGGCTGCTTGGGATTGACCGCCGTCATCACGTCGAGCGTGATGGGCGCGTACGCGGCGGCGGCCTCCGTGTACTCGGGCAGCTCGTAGGTCGAGGTGCGCGAGCCCGGGGGCACGTTGGACCAGCCGATCTTCTCACCGACCAGCTTGATGTACTCCTTGCTCGTGGCCCACTTGACGAAGTCGATCGCGGCTTCCTGGTTCTTCGTCGACTTGGGCACCGCGAGGTTCCAGCTCCACAGCCAGCCCGACTCCTCGGTCTTGTTCACCGGCATGTGCGCGTAGCCCATCTTGCCCTTCACCGGCGAGTCCTCGGCCTCGAGCAGTGACGCGGCCACGGAGGCGTCGGCCCACATCGCCGACTTGCCCTCCTTGAGCGCGGTGAGGCACTCGTTGAACGAGTACGACACCGGGTCCTTCTGGCCGGAGGTGTCGAGGAGGGTCTTGTAGAACGTGACCGCCTCCTTCCACTCCGGGGTGTCGACGGTGGCGTTCCACTGCTCGTCGTACCAGTTGCCGCCGAAGGTCTGCACCACGGTCGTCAGCGGTGCGAAGAGGTCGCCCCAGCCCGGCTTGCCACGCATGCAGATGCCGGAGGTCTGCGGGGTGTTGACCTTCTTCGCGGCATCGGCGACCTGCTGCCACGTCGGGTTGGTGCCGAGGGTGACGCCGGCCTTGCCGAGCAGCTCCTTGTTGTACATGAGGATGGAGGACTCGCCGTAGAACGGCACGGCGTACTGCTTCCCCTCGAACGAGATGGCGTCGCGCACCGGCGGGAGGATGTCGTCGACGTCGTAGCTCGCGTCGGACGTGAGCGGCTCGGTGAGGTCGACGAGCCAGCCGTTCTTGCCCCACTGCGGAGTCTCGTAGGCGCCGATCGTGACGACGTCGTACTGGCCGGCACCGCTCGCGACGTCGGCCGTGACCGCGCTGCGCAGGTCGCCCTCCTCCAGCACCTGGAAGTTGACGGTGACGCCCTCGTTGGCGGCCTCGTACTCCGTCTTGAGCTTCTCCATGTCCTTCATCTGGCCGTTGTTGACGGTGGCCAGGTTGAGGGTGACCGCGCCACCGTCCGCGGCGCCGTCATCCGAGCTGACGTTGCCGGACGAGCAGGCGGCGAGGGCCATGGTCGACGCCAGCGCACCCGCGCCGAGCGTCAGAAGGCGCTTCTTCGCAAGCATCCCAACTCCTTTGGTAGGTATGACTCGCTCCCGGCGCCGGGAGCCGCCCCCACCCCGGCCCGGGCTCTCCCGGGGCAGGGCGGACGGTGGTGCTCCGGGTGCCTGGAACATGGGCAATGCTCGACATCGGGCGCACCGCCGACAAGCACCATCGGCTCGGCGGTTTCGGTACTATCTTTCGACCCGCTCCGCACGGTGCCGTGTGGCGGCGGCGCGGTGGCTGCCTCGCTCAAGGCGCGGCCCGCCCGGCACGACGAGGATGTCGGAAGGTGGCGATGACGATGTCGTCTCGGCAGGCGTCCGGTGCGGAGCTCTCCGACGGGGTGTCGCACGTCCTCGCGGCCGTCGACGACAGCCCTCGCTGGTCGCTCGACGCGGTTCCGCGTCGCGAGATCATCCCGCCGCACCCGCAGCAGTCCGTACGCGCGCTCACGCACGACTTCCCGAGCGAGATCTGCGGCTGGGGCTCCCACCCCGAGTACGAGATCCACCTGATCACCAAGACCCACGGCAGCTTCATCGCAGGTGACCACATCAGCACCTTCGGGCCGGGGCACCTAAGCATCATGGGCCCGAACCTGCCGCACGACTGGGTCAGTGACCTCGCCCCGGGCCAGGTGGCCGTCGACCGCGACGCCGTCGTCCAGTTCACCGACGAGTGGATCCGCAGCTGCATGGGGGTGATGCCCGAGCTGGGCGAGCTCGAGGAGGTGCTGCAGCTCTCCAGCCGGGGCCTGCTGTTCACCGGGGCGACCGCGTGGCGCGCTGCCGAGACCGTGCTGGCCGTCGTGAACAGCCATGGTGCCGAACAGCTCTCGCACCTCTTCCACCTGCTGACCCTCTTCGCCCGGGCACCCGAGGAGGAGCGTGAGGTGCTGGCCAGCGAATGGCTCGGACGGCCCACCGAGGCCGGCCCACGCGCCGCGGTCGAGGCCGGGATCGGCTACATCTTCGAGAACCTCACCGGCGACATCCGGCTCGGCGTGGCGGCCCGGCTCGCCTATATGTCGGAGCCGACCTTCTCCAAGTACTTCAAGAGCGCCACCGGCACCACGTTCAGCACCATGGTGAAGAAGCTCCGCATCGCCCACGCCCGCCGGCTGCTCGACACCACGGATCAGTCGATCGCCCAGGTGGCGGCGGCATCCGGGTACCACAACATGGCGAACTTCAACCGCCAGTTCCTCGCCGAGGTCGGCACCACCCCCACCGGGTACCGGCACCTCGAGTCTTCGCAGAAGCCACCGCCCGAGCTGTTCAGCCTCGGCCGGCGCGCTCCGGCCGACTGAAACCCCGCCGCCCCTCGCCGTGATTGCGGACGTGGGTGAAAGTCCTCGGCGACACGACGATCTTCACCCACATTCGGCTGCGCCGTTCGGCTGGACCGGTCAGGGGGTGAGCGCGTGGTCGATCAGGGCCGGCACACCGCCGCTCGCCAGCACCGCTCGGGCACGTAGGTACTCCGCACGGAACCTCGGGTCGGCGCCGAGATCGCCGAACAGGTCGCCGACCTCGACGAACGCCTCCGGGCGCGGGTCGAGAGCGGCGGCCGCGAGCACCGGCGCGTGCACGTCATCCGGTACCTCGGATGACGCGAGCGCACCGTCGCCGACCAGCTGCCAGTACCCGGCCCACGCCGCCACCATGGCGGCGCCGAGCGACGCGGGCCGCCCGGCGGCGAGGTTGTCGCGGATGGTGGGGAGGGTGAACGTCGCCATCCGGTTGCCACCGTCGGTGGCCAGGCGCACCAGGGTGTCGCGCACCGCCGGGTTGGCGAACCGGTCGAGCAAGGTGGCCTGGTAGTCGTCGAGGTCGATGCCGGGCACGGGGGCGAGCGTCGGCGCGGCCTCGTCGGCGAGGTACCGCTCGACGTAGCGGCGGATGCGCGGGTCGGCCACCGTCTCGTCGACGAGCCGGTAGCCGAGCGGCGCACCGAGGTAGGCGAGCGCCTGGTGGGCGGCGTTGAGCAGCCGCAGCTTCATCAGCTCGTAGGGGGCGACGTCGTCGACGAACTGCACCCCGACCTGCTCCAGCGCGGGCCGGCCGAGCGGGAAGTGGTCCTCGACGATCCACTGGGTGAACGGCTCGGCCGGCACCGGCCAGCGGTCGACGATGCCGAACTCGGCACGCAGCGTCTCGCGGTCGGCGTCGGTGGTGGCGGGCGTGATGCGGTCGACCATGCAGCTGGGGAACGCGACCTCGGCCTCGATCCAGTCGGCGAGTGCCGGGTCGACCAGCCGGGCGAGCCCCACGACGGTGCGTCGAGTCACCTCGCCGTTGCCTTGGAGGTTGTCACACGAGAGCACGGTGAACGGCGGCGTGCCCGCTGCTAGCCGCCGGCGCAGTCCCTCGACGAGGTATCCGAACACTGTTGTAGGACAGTTGAGATGCGCAACGTCGTAGGCGACCGACGCGTGCGTGGAGTCGAAATCGCCGGTCACCGCGTGCCGGAGGTAACCGCCCTCGGTCACGGTCAGGCTCACCATCCGCACCGCCGGGTCGACGAGCCGGCCGTACACGGCATCCGCATCGTCCGGGCCGTACAGGTACTCGAGCACCGAGCCCACCACCCGCGGCTCGAGGGATCCGTCGGGGTGGCGCACCACCAGCGTGTACTCGCACTCCTGGGCGCGCATCGCGTCACGCATCGCCGCGTCCTGGGGCAGCACCCCGACGCCGCAGATCCCCCAATCCTGGCCGCCTCCACGCTCCATCAGGCGGTCGATGTACATCGCCTCGTGCGAACGGTGGAAGTTGCCGAAACCGAAGTGGACGACTCCCACCGTGGCGGTGGCGCGGTCGTACGACGGCGCAGACATCCCTGCCACCGGCGACCCATGGGTGAGTGCGGTCACGACGGACGTCCTTTCACGCAGGGTGCGGCCCGCGGGAATGCTGCCAAGCACCCGTCCGAAACGCCAGGGTCGAGTCTGCCCGCGAAAGAAAGCATCGACACCGCACGGCTGGACATCGACGGTGGCTGGACACCGACGCTGGGCACCGGTGGTGGCTGGACATCGACGGTGGCTGGGCATTGACAGACGCGTCGGGTTGGATGGCGACATGTCGAGCTCACGCCGCCGAGTCGTGGCTGCCCTGGTCGTGGCGCTCGTCGCCTCGGTCGCGGCCGCGGCGTTCGTCTACCGGCAGTGGCGGGAGCGTGAGGACGATCGCACCAGCGCCGCCTCCACCGTGCTCACCGCGTACGCGACGGGATGGGCCGACGGCCGGTTCACCGGGGTGCGGTTCGCCGAGCCGGGTGCCGTCGAGGACTTCGCCGCTGCCACCGCGGGCCTTCGGGCCACCGCGGTCGGCGCCGCGCCGGGCGAGGTCGATCGCGACGGTGATTCCGCTCGCGGCGAGGTCACGGTCACCTGGTCGCTTCCCGGCCGGGCCGAGTGGCAGTACCGGGTGCCGGTACGGCTCGTCGAGCGCGATGGCGTCTGGTCGGTCACCGGCGCGCAGGCGAGCTCGCCCTGGGCGCCCGGTCTCGATCGCGGAGAGCGGATGACGCTCGAACGCACCCCGAGTGCCCGTGGCGACCTGCTCGACCGCGCCGGCCGGCCGCTGCTGCCGCAGGGCACCGTCTATCGGGTGCAGCTCGACCCGGTGCAGGCGACGCCGGAGTCCGCGGCCGGTCTCGAGCAGGTGGTCGGTGCCGACGCCGGCTCGCTGGTCGCCGACCTCGCCGATGCCACCCGCGCCGGCTCGAAGGCACCGATCCCGGTCATCACGTACCGCGAGGCCGATTACGCGCCCCGCAAGGCCCGCCTCGACGCGCTCGCCGGCGTCATCGCACCGTCGACCACCCAGCCGCTCGGCCCGACCCGCACGTTCGGCCAGCCGGTGCTCGGCTCGTTCGGGGAGGTGACCAAGGAGGTCGTCGACGCGAGCGAAGGTCGCTACGTGGCGGGCGACCGCGCCGGGCTGAGCGGACTCCAGGACCAGTACGACCGTGTGCTCGCCGGCTCGCCCGGCCTGCGCGTGGTCACCGACACCGGCGAGCAGCTGTACGAACAGCCGGCCGCCGAGGGTGCCGACGTCGAGACCACCCTCGACCCCCGGGTACAGCGGGCGGCCGAGGCGACGCTGGCCGGCTCCGGCCTCGACGTGCCGGCCGCCATCGTCGCCGTCGACGTGCCCACCGGCGAGGTGCTGGCGGCCGCCAACTCGCCGACGAGCGGGTTCGACCGGGCACTCACCGGCCGCTACGCACCGGGCTCGACGTTCAAGGTCGCCACCACGTACGCCTACCTGACCCGCAGGATCACGAATCCGCAAGCGCGAGTGCCGTGCCCGGCATCCGCCACGGTCGACGGCCGGGTGTTCCGCAACTTCGCCGGTGAGTCGGTCAGCGGGTCGCCGACGTTCTTCCAGGACTTCACCGTGTCGTGCAACACCGCCTTCGTCGGCCTCTCGGCGCGCCTGGGCGCGAACGACCTGCAGGCGGCGGCCCGTGCGCTCGGCATCGGAGCGGACTGGGGCGACACGCTCGGGGTCGCCGGCGCGTTCCCGGGCAGTGTCCCCGCCACCACCGGCGGCACCGACGCGGCGGCCGCCGCCATCGGCCAGGGTCGCAGCGAGGTCTCCCCGCTATCGCTCGCGGTGATGGCGGGCAGCGTCGGGCGGGGTACGTTCGTCCCCCCGGTGCTCGTGCGCCAGGAGGATGCGGCGCCGACCCCGGCTCCGCTCGACGGCGAGGCCGTGGCGCAGCTGCGCTCGATGATGGCGTCGGTGGTGTCGTCCGGCACGGCCGACGTGCTGCGGGGCACCCCCGGCGGCGTGGTCCGGGCCAAGACCGGTACCGCAGAGTTCGGTTCGGACCCCGATGCTCCGCCGCGCGTGTGGGTCGTCGGCTACCAGGGCACCGTGGCCTTCGCGGTGCTGGTCGAGCAGGGCCGCAGCGGCGGCACCGTCGCGGCACCGGTCGCCAAGTCGTTCCTCACCGCCCTCGCCCGCGGCTGAGCTCGACGCCGGCCGCGGGCTCGTCGGGCACACGAAAGGCCCTCGGCCGGAACGAGTTCCGACCGAGGGCCCTTGTCAAGTCTCGGGTTGCGCCGAATCAGATGGGGCGGACCTGGTCGGCCTGCGGACCCTTCGGACCCTGGGTGACCTCGAACTCGACCCGCTGAGCCTCATCCAGGCTGCGGTAGCCCTGGACGTCGATGGCGGAGTAGTGAACGAACACGTCGGGGCCGCCGCCGTCCTGGGCGATGAAACCAAAGCCCTTCTCGGCGTTGAACCACTTCACGGTGCCCTGTGCCATATTGGGGGTAACTCTTTCTGTGTGATGCACGCGGCCGACGCCGTGTGCGTCGACCGTGGATGAAGCCGACAGCCCCCTTGTGGCGCGTGGTGTTCGACCTGCGAGGTACTGGTGTGCTGCAACCGCCAGCGAACCTAGCACGGGCGCACGCTACTCGCCGGTTCGGACCGCCGCCGTTCACCGTGCGGACGCCTGCTCGCCACCGAGTGCCGGGTCGAAGCGAGGCACCGCACCTGGTCGTCCGGCAGATGCGGTGCCCCGCGGCTTCAGGTGGCGAGCTGTCTGGCGCCGGTCATGATGGCGACGCCCTCGCCCATGTCGTGCGACTGCGGGGTGATGACGCCCGCGCAGCCGCCGAGCCGCTGGATGTGGATGCGGTCGGCCACCTCCCACACGTGCGGCATGTTGTGGCTGATGAGGATGACGGCCAGCCCGTTGTCGCGCAGCTGCCGGATCATGTCGAGCACCATGCCCGACTCCTTGACCCCGAGCGCGGCCGTCGGCTCGTCGAGGACGACGACCCGGCTGCCGAACGCCGCGGCGCGGGCGACGGCCACCGCCTGACGCTGGCCACCCGAGAGGGTCTCGACGGCCTGGCCCATGTTCTGGATGGTCTGGATACCGAGCCGCTGCACCGACTCGCCGGCGCGCGCCTTCATTCCCTTGGTGTCGAGCATGCGGAACACCGAGCCGAGCACGCCCCGGCGACGCTCCTCGCGCGCGAGGTAGAGGTTGCTCGCGATGTCGAGGGCAGGGATGACGGCCAGCTGCTGGTACACCGTCTCGATGCCGGCGTCGCGGGCGTCCTGCGGGCGCTTGAACTGCACCGGCCGCCCACCCAGGTAGATGTCGCCCGAGTCGGGCACGTAGGCGCCGGTGAGGCACTTGATCAGGGTGGACTTGCCCGCGCCGTTGTCGCCGATGACCGCGAGGACCTCGCCCGGGTAGAGGTCGAGGTCGACGCCGTCGAGGCCGACGACGCGCCCGAAGGTGATGACGAGGCCGCGGGCCGAGAGCAGCGGCTCGGCGTCGTAGATGTGCTCCTTGCCGGGCGGCATCCGGTCGACGGTGAGCGGGAGCCGCTCGACGGGAGACGGAAGCGGTTCGACATCCGACGAGAGCGGCTCGACGTCACTCATGCCTTGACCCTCCGGATCCACTGGTCGACCGAGACCGCGACGATGACGAGGATGCCGATGGCGAGGATGCGCCACTGCGCATCGACCCCGAGGATCGACAGGCCCTGGCCGAAGGTGTTGACGATGAGCGCTCCGAGCAGGGTTCCGACGAGCGTCCCCCGGCCGCCGAAGAGGGACGTGCCGCCGATGACGACCGCGGTGATCGTCTCGAGGTTGATGTTGCCCACGGCGTTGGGCGTGGCCGCGCCGGTACGCCCGATGAGGAGCCACGCGCCGATGCCGTAGATCAGGCCGGCCAGCACGTACACCGACACCAGGACGCGCCTGCTGTCGACACCCGAGAGGCGTGCCGACTCGGGGTCGTCGCCCACGGCGTACACGTGCCGCCCCCAGGCGGTCTGGCTCAGGACGTAGCCGACCACGAGGTAGAGCACGACGACGACGATGACGCCGACCGTGAGCCGGAAGCCGCGCGGCCCGAAGCTCTCGCCCAGCAGGCTGAGCGAGTCGGGCATCTCGTCGGCGATGATGCTGCTGCCGCCCGAGTACAGCAGCGCGATGGCCGTGAAGATGCTCAGCGTGCCGAGCGTGACGATGAACGGTGGCAGGGTGAGCCGGGTGATGAGGATGCCGTTGAGGAACCCCGCGGCCACGCCGAGGGCAATGCCGATGACGATCGCTGCCGGCCCCGGCACGACGGAATCGGCTGCGAGAGAAGCCATCACCATCATCGAGAGCACCGTGGTGGCCCCGACCGCGAGGTCGATGCCGGCAGTGAGGATGACGAGCGTCTGGCCGATCGCGAGCACGGCGATGGGCACGGCGGTCTGCTGGAGGTTGACCGCGATCGCGCTGGAGTCGACCACCCGGTCGTCGAGACTGGCGAACACGGCGTAGGTGATCAGCAGGATGGCCAGCGGGCTCAGCCAGGGGCGAGCGTGCAGGAGGTGCTGGACCCGCTGGAGCGGGGCCTGCCGCCGCCGAGCGAACTCGGCGGCGGCAGCCGATGTGGACGACGACATCGGCGGTCAGCCCCAGCAGATCTCGGTGGCCTCGGCGGTGTCGATGCTCTCGACGCCCTCGGCGGGTGTGTCGGTGACGAGCGCGACGCCGGTGTTGAAGAAGTCGAGACCCTCGGAGGTCTTCGGCTTCTCGCCGCCACGGGCGATCTTCGCGATCGCCTCCATGCCGAGGGTGGCCATCTTGAGCGGGTACTGCTGCGAGGTCGCGCCGATGACGCCGTCCTCGACCGACTTCACACCGGCGCAGCCACCGTCGACGGAGACGATGATGGCGTCCTTGATGCCGGCGTCGTCGAGGGCCTTCTTGGCGCCGACCGCGGCGGGCTCGTTGATGGTGTAGACGACGTTGATGGTCTTCGACTTGGCGAGGCAGTTCTCCATCGCCTTGACGCCGTCGGTCTCGTTGCCGAGGGAGGCCTCGTTGCAGACGATCGAGTAGTTGCCGCCCTGACCACCGGTGTACGTGCCGGTCTTGGCCTCGTCGCCGTTCTTCTTGCCGTCGGCGACATCGACGCCCATGCCCTCGAGGAAGCCCTGGTTGCGGTCGTAGTCGACCGAGACGACCTTGTCGTTGAAGAGGTCGAGCATGGCGATGGTCGCGGGCTTGCCGCCGAGCTGAGCCGCCGCCCACTTGCCGATCAGCTGGCCCGCGAGCCGGTTGTCGGTGGCGAAGGTGATGTCGACGGTGTCCGGCGGGTCGGGAGGGGTGTCGAGGGCGATGACGTACAGGCCGGCGTCACGCGCCTTCTCCATCGCGGCGTTCACTCCGGTGGACATCGGCGTGATGAGGATGCCCTTGTCGCCGCGGGCGACGGCATCCTCGATGGCCTTGATCTGCCCGGCGTCGTCACCCTCCTTCTCGCCGGAGGCGACGGTGAGCTCGACGCTGTTCTTCTCGGCGTCGGCCTTGGCGCCCTCCTGCATGGCGACGAAGAACGGGTTGCTGGAGTCCTTGGTGATGAGGGCGACGCCGATCTTCTCGTCGCCTCCGCTGCCGGAGTCGCCGCCATCGTCACCGCATGCCGCGGCGCCGAGGGCGAGCCCGATGATGCCGACGGTCGCGAGCACCCGGCGCGCGCCTGGTGACCGGAGGGGTCGCATGTGCATGGTGATAACTCTCCTTCGAGCTGTCAGACCTGAGCCGGACGACGCTGCTCGTGACAACGTTGTCAGATCGAGTCTTAGCGGGTGCTTGCGTGTGGGTCAAGACATCCTCTACACATTGTGACGTGAACGTGACACCGTTGTCAGGCCCGCTCCGGGCCACGATGCGGGACGTCGCCGCACTCGCCGGGGTGAGCCTGAAGACCGTGTCACGAGTCGTCAACGAAGAGCCCGGGGTGTCGGCCGACGTGCGCCATCGGGTCGCCGCCGCGGTAGCCCGGCTCGACTACCGGCCGAACCTCGCGGCGAGCAACCTGCGTCGCACCGGGGCCCGCACCGGCCTGATCGGCGCCCTCGTGCAGGACATCTCCAACTCGTTCTCGGCCTCGGTGCTGCGCGCCCTCGAGGACACCGCACGGCGCCACCAGACGGCGGTGCTGGCCGCGAGCCTCGACGAAGGAGCCGGTCGGGAGCAGGAGCTCGTGCACGACCTCGTCACCCGCCGGGTCGACGGGCTGGTCCTCATGCCGGCGACCGAGCGACAGGACTACCTGGTCGGCGAGCTGCGCACCGGCACGCCCGCCGTGTTCGTCGACCGCCCACCACGGGGTGTCGACGCCGACTCGGTCATCGTCGACAATCGCCACGGCGCCAGGCTGGCGGCCGACCACCTGCTCGACCTCGGCCACCGGCGTGTCGGCGCGCTGTTCCACCTCACCGGGCTGCACACCTCGGACCATCGGCGCGACGGCTTCCTCGCGGCGCATACAGCGCGCGGCCTGCCAGCCGACCCCGCACTGCTCGTCGCCGACATCGAGTCCGGCGAACAGGCCACCGAGGTCGTGCACCGGCTGCTCGACCTCGCCGACCCGCCGACGGCCTTCTTCGCGGCGCGCAACATCCTCGCGACCGGCGCGGTGCGTGCGCTCATCGAGCGCAGGCTGCGCACGACGGTGGCCCTGGTCGGGTTCGACGACTTCCCCACGGCCGATCTCCTCGACCCCCCGCTGACCGTCATCCG
>JBOFLR010000235.1:0-6176 GCA_051657965.1 Dermatophilaceae bacterium | reverse complement strand
AGCGACGCCCTCGACATGGCCGGCGCCAGCGGCGGCACCGACGGCATCGGCATCCCCGAGGCCGCGGTGCGGGCCCTGGCCGCCGGCGTCGACCTGCTCTGCCTCGGGTCCGGCGGCACCGAGGAGCGCTTCGCCGACGTCCACGCCGCGATCCTCGACGCCGTCGGCTCGGGCCGGCTGCCTCGTGGACGGGTGACCGCGGCAGCCGCGCGCGTGCGCGACCTCGCCGCGCGACCTGGGGGAGCCGCGCGACACGGCGGACCGGCCACGCCGCCCCACGCCTCTCCCACTCCCACCGTCTCCTCCTACGCCATCCCCGCCGAGGTCGTCGTGCGGGCCTTCCAACTCTCGGATGACGCGCGCGCCTGGCTCGCCGATCCTGCGCCCGCCGTCGTGGTCCAGGTGGGCGGCCGCACCAACCTCGCGGTCGGCGAGGTCGCCTGGGGGCCGGCCGCGCTCGGCGCCGCGACAGCTGAGGCGACGGTGCGGGCCGGTGACAAGGCCGCGGTCGTGGGACGCGGTGTCGGCTTGCGTCATCCGGCCCGGGACGCGGTCGCCCGGCTGAGGGAGCGGGGGCACCACGTGGTGCTCGTCGAGTGCGGCTGGCCGCGCGGCGGTGCCGACGTCGAGACATTCGGCGGGTCACCGGCGGTGGCGCGCACCCTGCTCGCCCTGCTGCACGGTGAGGTGGCGGCACCGTGAGGATGGGCATCGACATCGGCGGCACGAAGACGGCGGCGCTGGTCCTCGACGACGACGGCGTGGTGGCTGCACACGTCGCGTCGCCCTCGGGTCGCGGGAGGACGCAGACACTGGCGACCGCCGCCGATGTCGCGCACCGCGCGGCCGGCGTGGTCGGCGGGTGGTCGGGCATCACCGCGGTCGGAGCCTGCATGCCCGGGCTGGTCGACCGGGCCACGGGTTGGGCCCGGCACGCGGTCAATCTCGAGGTGCACGCCCTCGACCTCGCCGGCGGGCTCGAGGCCGCCACGGGGTTCCGCCCGCGCATCGACAACGACGTCAAGGCTGCAGCCCTCGGCGCGCACCACGTGGTCCGCCCCGACGCGACGATCGGCACCACCGCCTACCTGGGCGCTGGCACCGGGCTCGCGGCGGCGATCGTCAGTGACGGCGTGGTCGTCCGTGGAGCCGACGGCGCCGCGGGCGAGATCGGCCACCTGCCGGTCGGCACCGGAGTCGCGTGCCGGTGCGGTCAGACCGGCTGCCTCGAGACCATCGCGTCGGGCACCGCGCTGCACCGCCTGTGGCGGCGCCCACCGGATCGGCTGTTCCCGGCGGCGGCTGCCGGGGACCGCGAGGCGCAGGAGGTGGTCGCGGTGCTCGCCCACGGCATCGCGCTCGCCGTGCAGCTGCTCGTCGTCGCCGGCGCCGAGCTCGTCATCGTCGGTGGCGGGCTGGCCCGCGACCGGGACGAGCTGCGCGACGCCGTGCTCGCCGACGTCGCGGCACGGGCGTCGGGGTCGCCCTTCCTCGCTCGCCTGGGCCTACCCGCCCGGATGCGCGTGCTCGACGGCGAGACGCCGGTCGCGGCCATCGGTGCGGCACTGCTGAACGGCGTCGCGGATCCGGTCGACGCCGCCGGGGTCGGCTGATGGAGGTCCTGGTGGGTGCGACGCCGCAGGAGGTGGCGGCTCGGGCCGCAGCCGCGGTGCTCGACGGCCTCTCGCGCGCGGCGTCATCCGGGAGGGACCCGGTGCTCGGCCTGGCCACCGGCTCCTCGCCCCTGCACCTCTACGCCGAGCTCGGTCACGCCGTCGCCGAGGGTCGCGCCGACTTCACGGCCACCCACGGCGTCGCACTCGACGAGTACGTGGGCCTGCCGCCCGGTCATCCGGCCGGCTACCGACAGGTGCTGCTGCGCGACGTGTGCGGCGCCATCGGGCTCCCACCCGAGCGGCTCGTCGTGCCCGACGGTGCCGTGGCCGGTCCGGCGGCGCTCGATGCGGCGGCCACCGCCCACGAGGCCCGGCTGCACACGCTCGGCGGCATCGACGTGCAGGTGCTCGGCATCGGCGCCAACGGGCACCTCGGGTTCAACGAACCGGGGTCGGCGCTGCGCTCACGCACCCGGGTGAAGCGGCTCTCGGAACGCACCCGGCGCGACAACGCCAGGTTCTTCCGCTGCCTCGACGACGTGCCGACGCACTGCATCACCCAGGGGCTGGGCACCATCCTCGACGCGCGCCGGCTCGTGCTCGTCGCTGCCGGCGAGGCCAAGGCGGATGCCGTCGCCGCGGCGCTCGAGGGCCCGCTCACGGCATCCGTGCCCGCCTCGGTGCTCCAATGGCACCCCGATGCGGTGATCTGTCTCGACGAGGCCGCCGCGGCCGGGCTACGGAACCGGCAGTACTACGACGACGCCGCCGCCGGGCTCACCGGGCGCTGAGGTGATGGGTGGTGACCGATCCGGCCTCGACGTGCCAGCGCTGGTCCAGCCGTACGTTCTCGAGCAGCCGCCGGTCGTGCGAGACGAGTAACAGGGCGCCGTCGTAGGAGTCCAGGGCCGCTTCGAGCTGCTCGATCGCGGGCAGGTCGAGGTGGTTCGTCGGCTCGTCCAGGACGAGGAGGTTCACGCCGCGGGCCTGGAGCAGCGCCATCGCGGCGCGGGTGCGCTCACCGGGCGAGAGCCGGCGCACCGGGCTGGCGACCTGCTCGGCCCGCAGGCCGAACTTGGCGAGGAGGGTGCGCACGTCGGCGGGCGTCATCCCCGGTATCGCCGTCTCGACGGCGTCACCCAGCGGCAGGTCGTCGTCGAGGCCGGTGCGGGCCTGGTCGATCTCGCCGACCGCGACGGAGGCGCCCAGGCTCGCCCGCCCGCCGTCGGGACGAAGGCGACCGAGGAGCAGGCGGAGCAGCGTCGTCTTGCCGGCGCCGTTGGGCCCGGTGATACCGATCCGGTCGCCCGCGCTCACCTGCAGCGACACCGGGCCGAGCCGGAAGCGCCCCAGGGTGACCGTGGCCGCGTCGAGCGTCGCGACGACCGAGCTCGAGCGGGGTGCGGCGCCGACGGTGAAGTGCAGCTGCCACTCCTTGCGCGGCTCCTCGACCTCGGTCAGGCGGGCGATCCGCGACTCCATCTGGCGCACCTTCCGCGCCTGCTTCTCCGAGGACTCGGCCTGCGCCTTGCGCCGGATCTTGTCGTTGTCGGGCGACTTCCGGATGGCGTTGCGCACGCCTTGGGAGCTCCACTCGCGTTGGATGCGAGCGCGGGCGACGAGATCGGCCTTCCGCTCGGCGAACTCGTCGTACGCCTCGCGGGCGTGCCGCCGCGCGACGGCCCGCTCCTCGAGGAACGCGTCGTAGCCGCCGTCGTACACCGTCACCCGGTGCTGGGCGAGGTCGAGCTCGACGACGCGGGTGACGACCCGGGCCAGGAACTCGCGGTCGTGCGAGACCAGGACCACCCCGGCGCGCGACCCGCGTACGAACGACTCGAGTCGCTCCAACCCGGCGAGGTCGAGGTCGTTGGTGGGCTCGTCGAGGAGCACGATGTCGAACCGGCTGAGCAGCAGCGCGGCGAGCGCGGCCCGCGCCGCCTGCCCTCCGGACAGCGACGTCGTCGGGACGTCCGGGTCGACGTCGAGGCCGAGATCGGCCAGCACGGTGGGCAGCCGCTCGTCGAGGTCGGGGGCGCCGGTGGCCTGCCAATGGTCGAGGCTGCTCGCATAGGCGTCCTCGGCGGCCCGGGCGTGGTGGCCGCCGAGGGCTGCGGCGGCCTGCTCCATGGCGGTGGTCGCGGCAGCCGCCCCGGTGCGGCGGGCGACATAGCCGGCGACGCTCTCACCGGCCAGACGCTCGTGCTCCTGCGGGAGCCACCCGACGAAGGCGTCGCCGGGGGCGGTCGAGACCGACCCCTCGAGCGGGTCGAGGTCGCCGGCGAGGATCCGCAGCAGCGTGGTCTTGCCGGCACCGTTCGCGCCGACCACCCCGACGACGTCGCCGGGCGCCACGGTCAGGTCGAGGGAGTCGAAGAGGGTGCGGTGCGCATGACCCCCGGCGAGGCCCTTGGCCTGGAGGTACGCACTCACCCGCCGAGCGTAGTGTCCGTACTCGGGGAGCGGGCCACCGCGCTGCCGGTGGCTTTGCATCGAGCGGCACCGGCAGACGACGATGTCGGTGTGGACCCGTCGCCACCGAACGAGTGGGTCCGGATCGGCGAGCGCTTGCGCCGGACTGGGGCTCAACGTACAGTTTTCTGTACAGGAGGAACGCCGTGAAGACAATGAGCTACACCGAGTCCCGCGCCCACTACGCCGAGGTACTCGACCGGGTCGCGAACGACCGTGAGGAAGTCGTGATCACCCGCGCCGGACACGACCCCGTGGTGATCGTGTCTCTCGAAGACTACGAGTCCCTCCGCGAGACCGCCTATCTCATGCGCTCACCCGCCAACGCACGCCGCCTCCTGGACGCCATGGAGCGCCTCGAGGCGCACCGCGGTGAACGACACGACATCATCGACACCGTCTGAGATGCTGCTCGTCTGGGACGAGAACGCCTGGCAGGACTACCTCTGGTGGCAGGCACAGGACCGCCGGGTCCTGAAACGGATCAACCTGCTCCTGGCCGACATCGCCCGTCACGGTAACGAGGGCATCGGCAAGCCAGAGGCACTCAAGCACGACTTCGCCGGCTACTGGTCGAGACGTATCACCGACGAGCACCGACTCGTGTACAAGACGGTCGGTCACGAGATACGAATCGCCGCCTGCCGCTATCACTACGGATGACGCCTCACGGCAATGTGGTGCCTCAGCTCGCGAGGTAGCGGTCCAGCGCCCGCCGCATGATCTCCGAGGCGCTGGTGTGCTCACGCTCGGCGCGTTCGTGGATGGCATCGATCCGGTCCGGGTCGAGCCGCACGGTTACTGTCCGCGCAGGCTCTCGCCAATCGTCCGCGGACGTCCGACCGGTGTGAAGGTCGCGCACGGAAAGCCCTTGTCGGCATCCTCCACCAGCTCCTCGATGACGTCGTCCGTGAGGGGGACGCCATGGACCGTGCCCCAGACCTCGTCGGCGGGGCGTGCTGCTGGTCGGAACGAGTCGCTCACGACGGGCGGTATCCGGTGGCCATGCCCTCGAGGCGGGCGATGCGCTCGGCCATCGGCGGGTGGGTCGACATCAGCCGCGAGACGTCCTGGGCCCGGAACGGATTGGCGATCATCATGTGGCTGGAGTCGACCAGCTGCCGGGTCGGGGCGAGCGGCGCCCGCGCCACGCCGAGCTCGAGCTTGCGCAGCGCCGAGGCGAGGGCGAGCGGGTCGCCGGTGAGCCGGGCGCCGTCCTCGTCTGCGTCGTACTCGCGGGTGCGCGAGATCGCGAACTGCACGATCATCGCCGCGACCGGGGCGAGGAAGGCGAGCAGCAGGCCGGCGATCGGGTTGCGGTCCTCGTCGTCGCCTCCGCCGAAGATGGCGCTGAAGGCGAAGAACTGACCGATCGTCGAGATCAGCCCGGCGATGGCCGCCGCGACCGAACCGGTGAGGATGTCGCGGTTGTACACGTGCATCAGCTCGTGGCCGAGCACGCCGCGCAGCTCGCGCTCGTCGAGCAGCCCGAGGATGCCCTCGGTGCAGCAGACCGCCGCGTTCTGCGGGTTGCGGCCGGTGGCGAACGCGTTGGGTGCCTGGGTCGGCGACACGTACAGCCGCGGCATCGGCTGGTTCGCGCGTTCACTCAGCTCGCGCACGATGCGGTACATCGCGGGCGCCTCGGCCTCGCTGACCGGGCGGGCGTGCATGGCGCGGATCGCCAGCTTGTCGGAGTTCCAGTAGCTGTAGAAGGTCATGCCCACGCCGAGCAGGCCGAAGGCGAGGATGAAGAGGCTCGAGCCGAACGATTGGGCCAGCAGCCAGCCGATGGCGAGCAGGATGGCCCAGAGCCCACCGAAGAGGGCAGCGGTCTTGAGGCCGTTGTGGTGCCGGTTCATGCCTGGGAAACGCCGACCGTGCCCTCGCGCGTTCCCGCCGGATCGGGCCGCGTCGAGGTCAGCCGAGCAGGCCGAGCAATCCCTGCGGCCAGAGGCTCAGCACCACCAGCGTGCCGGCACCCGCAACCAGCACCGAGCGGGTCGCCCACCGGGCTCGGATGCCGCGCGGCGGCACCTCGGGCGCCGGCTCGCGCGCCGGCCCGGGCGCCGGCTCGGCGAGGAGCAG
>JBOFLR010000234.1:0-10734 GCA_051657965.1 Dermatophilaceae bacterium | reverse complement strand
TGACGACGTGCCGGACGGACCGACCCGCGAGCCGTTCGCGCAGCTCGTCGGGCAGGGTGTCGTGTGCGCGGTACTGGTCGGTGAACCAGGTCTGACCGCCCTCCTCGGGGATGGCGACCGCGCGCAGCGCCGTGTACGCCGGCGGTCGGCTCACGTAGCTGGTGTCGACGTGGAAGCGGCTGCGCGGCGGTGTCGTGCGACCCACGTTGCTGATGACGTTGAGGTCGGGATGGCCCGGCACCGGGGTCTCCCCCGCGGTGAACATCAGCTCACCTAACGAGCGTAAAAACGCGAGAAACCGGTCGTCATCGGCATCCTGCCTGCGCAGCGCCACCACACCGTGCTCGGCGAGGGTGTCGCGGAGGAGGAGCACCTCGCCGCGCCCGAGCGCGCCCACGGTGAGGCCGCGCACCTCGGCGCCGAACGGGTCGAGTGGAAGCACCTCGACGTCGGTGTCGACCGGATGAGTTCCCTGGGTCACGGCTGCTCCTCGTCGTCGATGTCGCCCCCGCGGGTCTCGCCCACCTCCAACTCACCCACGGCGACGGTCCCGCGACCGGCGGGTCCGACTCCGCCGGTGCTCACCGCATCCGCAGCGACGTCGACGCGCCGGGCGAGCGTGACGCCGTCGCGCAGCGGCAGCACCACCTGCTCCACCCGCGGCTCGGCGGCGAGGTACTCGTTGAAGGCCGCCACCGCATCGCCGTTCGGGGTACGCACGCCCGTCCACGGCTGGCCCTGCATCAGCGTGTTGTCGACGCAGAGCAGGCCGTCCGGTGCGAGCAGTCCGGTGTCGAGCAACGTGGCGACGTAGCCGGTGTACCCGCCCTTGTCGGCGTCGACGAACACCAGGTCGAACTGCTCGCCGGCCGCGGCCAGCGCCGCGAGGGTGTCCTGGGCCGCACCGACCCGCACCTCGATGCGATCGCCGGCGGCCGAGGCGGCGAAGCAGCGCCGGGCGAACGCGGCGACGTCGGCGTCGACCTCACAGGCGACCACCCGGCCGCCCTCCGGGAGTGCCTCGGCCATGGCCAGCGCCGAATAGCCGGTGAACATGCCGACCTCGAGCACCCGCCGCGCGCGCGTCATCCGCACGAGCATGGCGAGCAGCCGGCCCTCGACGTGGCCGGAGAGCATCTCCGCCTCCAGGCCGGACGTCCCGGCGGATGCCGCCCAGTCGGCCGTGCGGGTCGCCGCGGCGAGACCGGCCAGGGCCGCCGACTCCGGGGAGGTACAGCGCTCGACGTAGCCGTCGAGGCCGCCGGCCAACCAGGCCAGCTCGCGAGCCTCCTCACGCACCGACTGCTCGATCTCGGCGTCCTCGAGCCGGGCAACGAGCGCCGACAGCCGGGCGGCGAGGATGGTCGACGGCGTGACCGGGCGCGACCGGCGCGCGGGAGGCGCCGCCGAGGTTGCGGTGCCGCTCACGGCCGGAAGAGATCCGTACCGAGGCCGGCTCGTGGGTACCGGGAGACCCGCTCCCGGTGGACGGCCAGCGTGCGCTCCATCTCGTCCGCGCCGAGGTCGTTGACGAAGTGGCACCGCCCGATCGGATCGGGTACGGCGGCCCGCAACAGCCCGTCACGGGTCTGCACGATGGCCTCGGCGCCGCGACGCAGCAGGTCGGGGGTCAGGTAGGGGCTGTCGAGCGAGAGCCCGAGCTTGCTCATGACCCAGAACACGCGGTCGCGCTCGCTCTCGCTGATGTGGCCGCGCAGCTCGGCGAGCGTCGTCGAGTACGCCATGTCCACACTGATCGCGTGGCCGTGGAAGTACGGCGGCTCCGGGGTCAGCTCCAGCGTGGGGCTCCAGGTGTGGCCGAACGCGATGACCCGGTCGAGGTCGAGCTCGTGCAGGTTGGGTACCTCGAGCTCGAGCATGGTGCGGATGCCGTCGTACGTCACCCGGTCGCCGATCGCCCGGAGTTCGGGGGTGCCGTCGAGGTGGCCGAAGCGGGTGGCGAGCAGGTCCTCGCCGTACTTCTCCAGCAGGTCGAACACCGCCTCGTTGCCGACCGTGGCGATCTTGATCAGCTCGGCCATGCCGTTGCGTACCTGGGGGGTCGGCAGGGTGCGCAGGAACGAGAAGTCGAGGAGCACCTGCTGCGACGCGTGGAAGGCGCCGAGCCGGTTCTTGGCCTTGCCGTGGTTGACCGCCACCTTGATCGCGACGCTCGCGTCGATGAGCCCGATCAGGGTGGTCGGGATGCGCACGTAGTTCGTCGACCGGCGGAACATCGAGCACGCGAACCCGGCGACGTCGGTGAGCAGACCACCGCCGACGACCAGCACCGGCTCCTTGCGCACCAGCCCGAACGTGCCGAACTCGTCGACGATCGTCTCGGCCGTGCGCATCGTCTTGTCGGTCTCGTTGATCACCATCGGTCGGGCGGTGAGCGCGATGCCGTGGTGGTCGAAGTAGGCCCGCGCCTGCTCGCCGTAGTGCTCGTGCACCTGATGGTCGACGACCATCAGGCAGCGGCCCCACGGGCGGTACATCTCCGCCAGCGCGGTGTTCGCGATGTCGAATACGCCGTCGACGACCTTGAGCGAGTAGTCGATCCGCTCGTAGGCCTGGATCTCGAAGGCGGTGTCGGTCACGGTCAACGTGGCTTCGGGCGCTGCCGTGACCGGCTCGGGCAGTGCGCTCGTCGTCGGCTCGGTCGGTGCGCTCGTCGTCGGCTCGGTCGGTGCGCTCGTCGTCGGCTCGATCGGTGCGCTCGTCGTCGGCTCGGTGGTCGTCATGGCACGCATCTCCTCGATCTGGTCGCCGGGCGGCCGGCGAGTGGTGCGGTCGGGCGGAGCTCGGACAGGTCAGGCAGGGGCGGGCAAGTACGCGTCGAGGTCGTCGAGGCCGATGCGGTCGACGACGGCCGCGGCGGCGGCGAAGTCGTGACCCGTGGTGTTCTCGTTCGGGAAGGCGATCACCGCGACGCCCGCGGCCCGGGCCGCAGCCACGCCGTCGACGTTGTCCTCGACCGCCACCGACTCCGTCGCGGACACCCCGAGCCGTTGCAGCGCGGCGGCGTACGCGGCACCGTCGGGCTTGGGCCGGTCCACGTCGGTCGCGTCCACGACGACGTCGAAGTGCTCGGCCGTGACCGTCGGTGCGAGCGACTGCAACAGCGCGGCGACGTTCGCCGGCGCGGTGGTGGTGACCAGGCCGACCCGGTGGCCGGCCGAGCGTGCGGCATCCAATGTCTCGGGGACGCCCGGTCGCGGGTCGATGTCCGCGGTAGCCAGCGACTCCTGGAACAGCCGCGACTTGGTGGCGTGCACCGCGTCGGCGTCGACCTGCTCCCCGCGCTCCTGTGCGTAGGCGGCGACGCGGTCGCGACCGCCCGCTGTCGACAGGCGGGACCGGTAGTCCTCGGCATCCCAGCTCCAGTCGAGCCCGTGCTCGGCGAAGGCGCGGTTGAACGCGTCGCGCTGCAGCTCGGAGGTGTCGGCGAGGGTACTGATCGAACCGAACAGGACGGCGGGCATGGGCTCTCCTTCGCTGGTGGCGCCTCGGCGACGATGGGTGGACCTCGGCGGTGGACGTCTTCGAGCATCGACGGTAAACAGCCGGTCATGGCCGGAGAGCGCCGAGATACCGGAGACGTCGGCTTTGTCTAACCTCGCCCGCGCACCGGTCTGCCTCGTCGCGTCGCCGGTCGTGGCCACGCGCGGGTGCGGCGGCCCGGGCGCCGGCGTCATCCGACCGGCGCCCGGGCACCGTTCATCCGGGCGTGGAAATGCCGAACACGCGCCGGCTCCAGCGGGCACGCCTGAGCACCAGCCACTCCAGGGCCAGCACCACCGCGAGACTCACGCCGAAGACCGGGAGGAACACCGCCAGGGCGACGACGAGCACCGCGAGCGCTGGGGTGGCCGCGAGCGGCATCCGCCCCCGGGGCGCGCCGACCGCACCGGCGCCGCGCGGGCGCCGCCGCCACCACATCATCGGCCCGGTGACGCACGAGACGACCACGGCGACACAGAACGCCGTGGTGAGCACCATGGTGAGGATGCCGAACCGCCGTCCCTCGTGGATCGCGATGCCCTGGCTGACCGCCTTCGCCAGCACCGGGTAGTCGTCGTAGCCGTAGGTGCCGGCGACCCGCCCGCTGTACTGGTCGACGTGCACCGTGCGTTCACGGCCCGGGTCCTCGAACGCGTACCCGACGGCCGAGAACACCCCGCCCTCGTCGCCGGGCAGCGCCACGGTGAGCGGCCGGCTCAGCCCGGCGCCGCCGGCCACCGCGACCGCGGTGTCGACATCGGCCACGGCGACCTCACCGCCGGGCTCACCCGATCGAGGGACCGGCGTCTCCTCCTGGGCCCACGGCACCGCACGATGGCTGTGCGGCAGCGACTCGTCGAGGGTCGAGGTCGGGTCGGACAGCGCGCCCTCGTCCTCCGACCAGAGCGAGGAGCCCGACGACGTGGCCAGCCGTTGGGCCTGCTCGCCCCACACGCCGGTCCACGGCAGACCCGAGACCACGAGGAACAGCAGCCCGATGCCGACGGCGGCGCCGGTGTAGGCGTGCCCGCTCCGGAGCCGGGCGCCGCCGGCGCCACGTCGTCGGCTCCGGCGGCGGGCCCGCCAGCCGCGGGCGAACAGGTAGTAGCCGGTGAGCGCCATGACGATCGCCCAGCACGCCCCGAGCTCGAGCACGATCTCACCCACCCGGCCGGCCATGAGGTCTCCGTGCAGCCGCACCGCCGCCCCGCTCACGGTGGTGTCGGGGTCGAGCGCGCCGAGCACCTCGGCGGTGTACGGGTCGACGAACACGTCTCGCACCTCGCCGTCCTGTGTCTCGACGGTGAAGCGGGTGCTGTGGTCGCGCTCGGCCGGCTCGGTCATCGACACCACGGCGTCGTCAGGCCGTGCCTGCGCCACCGCCAGGCGCTGGCTCTCGTAGGTCTGCACCGCGGTGGCGGCGGGGTCGACCCGCATGAGGTCGGGATGCAGCAGCGGCTCGAGCTGGAACCGGAACAGGTAGATGAGCCCGGTCACGGCGAGTACGAGCAGCACCGGGATGACGACGACGGAGGCGTAGAAGTGCCACCGCCAGAAGGCGCGGAACAGGCCGCCACCGCGACGGTTCGGCGAACGGTCCGGCTGGTCGCCGGGCGGCGCGGATGACGCGGTGGAGACGGATGACGCGGTGGAGACGGATGACGCGGTGGAAACGGATGACGCGGAAGGGGTGGGTCGTGGGTGGGCGGGGTCGTCGACGACGGACATGGGTGGGCTCCTCGAGGAGAAGTGGCGACAGCGGAGTGCGGCTCGACCCGTGACGGACCGGGGAGCCGGGAGATGTGCAGGCGGGATCAGGAGGCGGCGACGAGCGGCGGGCCGCGACGCACGTGGACCGGGGAGCGCCACACGTCCGGCGCGACCGGGACGCGATGCCACTCGGCCCCCGCCCGGATGCGCGCCAACGCCCCGTCGACGACCAGAGCCACCGGTGTGACGACCGTGCGACGCGCGAGGCGGAGCAGGGTCGGCACGACCGAGGCGAGCTCACCGAGCACGGCGGTACGCCGGCCCCACGACTCCTCGACGCCGCGGAGCACCGCCACGACGAGCGCGGCCGCGAGCAGGTGCGCGGCCGCCATCCGCGGCGTCAGGTCGAGCAGCGATGCGGTGCCGACCTGGCCGGCCGCACGCGGGACCGCGCCATGGTGGGCTGCGCCGGCGGGGACCGTCGATCCGGAGGTGGTCGACGCCGGGCCGGCGGATGCCGTGAGCACCAGGTGGGTCAGCAGCTGGGTGGCGACCACCACGAGCACGGCCCGCGACCGGGCGAGCCGGCGAGCGAACAGCGGCGCGGCGCCGATGCCGACGACGGCCACCAGCATGGCCACCGGCACGGCATCCGGCGCATGACCTCCGGCCGTGCCGTGCGCGAGACCCGCGGAGCCGACGGCGAACCAGGCCAGGGCGACCGCCCGGGCCAGACCCGCCGCGGCGTCACCCCGCTCGCTGCCCACGGCGTCGAACCTAGCAAGCGCGCCTCGCGGTGTCCTCCCCCAGACGGGCCAGCTGTCGTCGGCCACCATCTCGATGGCGTCGGTCTCGATGTCGTGGAGCCGGTCACCGGTGGCACTGCATGAGTGACGACCGCCGGGCCGAGCGGAGACGGCCGAGCCAGGCACGGAGCACGACCGGCCCATCCTCACAGGTATAGGCCGGTGTTGCCCTCCTCGACCCGCTCGGCGGCCACGGCGTGCAGGTCGCGCTCGCGCAGCAGGAGGTAGTCGTGGGCACCGATCTCGACCTCGGCACGGTCCTCGGGGTCGAACAGCACGCTGTCGCCCATCTCGACCTGACGCACGTTCGGGCCGGTGGCCACCACCGCACCCCAGGAGAGGCGCTTGCCCACGCTCGCGGTCGCAGGGATGACGATGCCACCGCCGGAGCGCCGCTCCCCCGGCTCGCCCTCGAGGCTGACCAGGATGCGGTCGTGCAGCATCCGCACGGGCAGCCTGGTGCGACTGCCCCGGGTCGGTGCCACCTCAGCGCCGCCGAAGCCGCCGGTAGATCACGATGCCGCCCACCACGACCACCACCGCCGTCACCGCGGCGACCCGGTCGGCCCGCAGGCTCCCCTCGGGGGTGCGGGTGGCGGCGGAGAACCGGGCGCGGGCGGCATCGGCCTGGCGGTGCAGGACGTTGCGCGGGCTGGCCCGGGTGACGAGCTCGTCGATGCTCGTGGCGAGCCGTTCGCGACGGGCGCCGATCTCGGCCTCCAGCGCGGAGATCGACGGGGCCGGACCGTCGGAGGCCGGCGCGGACGACGCGGAGGTGTCGGTCATGCTCACTCCAGCCCCAGGTCGCGGCGTAGCTTGGCCACGTGGCCGGTGGCCTTGACGTTGTAGAACGCGTGGCTCACGGTGCCCTCCTCGTCGACGACGACGGTGCTGCGGATGACGCCCTGCACGGTCTTGCCGTACATCTGCTTCTCGCCGAACGCGCCCCACTGCGTCATCACGCTCCTGTCGCGGTCGGACAGCAGGGTGATGGTGAGGTGGTCGTTGCTGCGGAACTTCGCGAGCTTCTCGGGGGTGTCGGGCGAGATGCCGAGCACGGTGTACCCGTCGCGCTCGAGCGACTCCAGCGACTCGCTGAAGTCGCAGGCCTGCTTCGTGCACCCCGGGGTCATCGCCGCCGGGTAGAAGTAGACGATGACCTTGCGGCCGCGTGCGCCGCTCAGCGTCACCGGCGCGCCGGTGTCGTCGGGCAGGGTGAAGTCGGGAGCGGTGTCGCCAGGAGCGAGCCGGTCACCCACGTGGGCCTCCTCGTGCGTCGTCGGGATCTGCCGCAAACCTACCGCGCCGGGTGGTGCCGCAAACCGTGCGCAAGGCGGGACTCGAACCCGCACACCCGAAGGCACCAGGACCTAAACCTGGCGCGTCTGCCAGTTCCGCCACTTGCGCGTGCACCACGAGCGTAGGGGATGCCGCCCGCACGCCGCGCTCGCCCTCACGGGGCGAGGAGACGTCGCAGCACCGGCTCCAGAGCCCGGAACGCGTTGCCGCGGTGCGAGATCGCGTTCTTCTCGGCATCGGTGTACTCGGCGAGCGTGCGCGAGTCACCCGTGGGGACGAAGACCGGGTCGTACCCGAACCCGCCGGCGCCTCGTGGCGCTCGGACGACGGTTCCGGTCACCCGGCCCTCGACACCCTCGACGCGCCCGTCCGGCAGCGCGACCACCGCGGCACAGACGAAGGCGGCACCGCGATGCTGCTCGGGCACGTCGGCGAGCTGCTCGAGCAGGAGGGTGAGGTTGGCCCGGTCGCGCTCGGCCCGGCTCGCACCCGGGCCGGCACGCGAGCCGGACCAGCCCGCCGAGAACACCCCCGGCGAGCCACCGAGCACATCGAGCGCCAGCCCGGAGTCGTCGGCGACGGCAGGCAGGCCGGTCGCCTCGGCGAGCGCCACCGCCTTCAGCCGCGCGTTGCCGAGGAAGGTGACCTCGGTCTCGGGCACCTCGGGCGCACCGTCGACGTCATCCGCACCGACCACGTCCAACCCGAGCTCGGTAACCAGCCCGGCGAGGATCTGGCGCAGCTCGTGCACCTTGTGCTCGTTGCGGGTGGCGAGCACGAGCCGGCGGGTCACCGGTGCCGTTCGCGCGCCGGGGCGTCGAGCGCGGCCCGCTGCATCTCGGTGAGCGCCGCGCATCCGGTGACGGCGAGGTCCAGCAATCCGTCGAGCAGCACCCGGTCGAACGCCGCCCCCTCGGCCGTGCCCTGCACCTCGACGAACCGGCCGTCGCCGGTCATCACGACGTTCATGTCGGTGTCGGCGGAGGCGTCCTCGGGGTAGTCGAGGTCGAGCACGGGCCGGCCGCCGACCACCCCGACCGAGACGGCCGCGACCGAGCCGGTGAGCGGCTCGGCGCCGCGGGCCAGCAGCCCACGCGCCCTGGCGTCGGCGATCGCGTCGGCCAGGGCCACCCAGGCGCCGGTGACCGATGCCGTGCGGGTGCCGCCGTCGGCCTGCAGCACGTCGCAGTCGAGCACGATCGTGTTCTCGCCGAGCGCCCCCACGTCGACCACCGCCCGCAGGCTGCGGCCCACCAGCCGGGAGATCTCGTGGGTGCGGCCCCCGACCTTGCCCTTGCGCGACTCGCGGTCGCCGCGGGTGTTCGTGGAGCGTGGCAGCATCTCGTACTCGGCGGTGACCCAGCCGGTGCCCTTGCCCTTGAGCCAGCGCGGCACACCGGCGGTGAAGGACGCCGCGCACAGCACCCGGGTGCGCCCGAACTCGACGAGCACGCTGCCCTCGGCGTGGTCGAGCCAGTTGCGGGTGAGTCGCACCTCGCGCAGCTGGTCGGCGGCGCGGCCGTCGTGGCGGGTGGTCGAGGCGGGGTCGGGCATGCCGAGAAGGCTAGCGAGGCCGCACGTCGATCCTCCCGGCGGTCACCGGCCCTACCGACCGGGAATGCCACCACCGCGGGTCCTGAGATCAGCGTGCAGCCACGCCATCGCCGGGTCTCGTGCGGCTGATTCCCGGTTCACCGGGCCGGGATCCATGACGGGCGCCGTCGCGGCAGCGGGCGTCAGAGCCGGTACACCGCCCCCGAGGCGGCCAGCTCGACCTCGCCGCGCCAGTGCGGTGCCGCTTCCGAGCGGCACACCTCGGGGTCGTTCCACGCCGGGATGTGCGTGAGCACCAGACGCCGCACGCCGCCTGCACGGGTCGCGGCGCGGGCCGCCCGCGACCCCGAGAGATGGATGCCTGCCGCGCGGTCGCGGCCGTCGACGAACGCGGAGTCCACGAGGGCGAGGTCGGCGCCGGCAAGCAGCCGGTCGAGCGCCGGGCAGTCGTCGGTGTCGCCCGTGAATGCCAGGGTCCGACCGCCCGCCTGTACCCGGTAGCCGTAGGCCTCGACCGGATGACGCACCGCCACCGCGGTCACCGTCATCGGCCCGACGGTGGTCACCGTGCCGTCGGCCACCGCCGCGATGTCGAGCTCGCTCTCCATCCCCCCGGGCTCGAGACCGTGGTACATCAGCGCGAGCCGGTGCGCGGTGCCCGACGGTCCGAACACCGGGAGTCGCTGCGGCAGCGGCCCCGCCGGGCGGTAGCGCCGGTAGACGTAGAGACCGAGCACGTCGACGCAGTGGTCGGGGTGGAGGTGGCTGAGGAACAGGGCGTCGACGTCGGCCGGGTCGAGGTATCGCTGGAGTGAGCCGAGCGCGCCGTTGCCGAGGTCGAGCAGCACGCTCCAGGTGCGCCCGTCGTCATCCGTGTGCTGGACGAGGTAGCAGGAGGCGGGCGACTCGGGGCCGGGATAGGAGCCGGAGCAGCCGACGACGGTGAGCCTCATGCCAGGGCTGCCTTCCGCACGACGGGCGGGGCGGGGAACACCTCGCCGAGCCGCGACCCGACACCGAGGAACCGGACGGCGAGGCGACGGAACTCCTCGGGGTCGCCGGTGGTGGTGAAGCCGTGCTCCGGTGCGGTCGGGCGGGCGGGGCGCAGCATGCCGGTGTCGGCGAGCACGCGGTAGACGTCCTTGGCGGTCTCCTCGGCCGAGGACACCAGCGTGACGCCGTCGCCCATGACATAGGCGATGACCGCGGTGAGCAGCGGGTAGTGGGTGCACCCGAGCACGACGGTGTCGGTGCCGTCCTCGCGCAGCGGGTCGAGGTAGTCGTGGGCGACGCCGACCAGCTCGGGCCCGCTGGTGACGCCGCGCTCGACGAACTCGACGAACCGGGGGCACGGGGTGCTGGTCACGGCGAGCTGCGGCGCCGCGGCGAACGCGTCGAGGTAGGCGCCGGACCGGTGCGTCCCGACCGTGCTGATGACGCCGACCCGGCCGGTCCGGGTGGCTGCGGCGGCGCGCCGCACCGCGGGGCGGATCACCTCGACGACGGGCACGTCGTACCGTTCGCGGGCGTCGTGCAGCACCGCCGCACTGGCGGTGTTGCACGCGATGACGAGCACCTTGACGCCATGGTCGACCAGGCGGTCGAGGCACTGCAGCGCGTACTCGCGGGTCTGTGCGATCGGCCGCGGACCGTAGGGGGCGCGGGCGGTGTCGCCGAAGTACGCGACCGACTCGTGCGGCAGCTGGTCGAGCACCGCACGCATGACGGTGAGGCCGCCGTACCCGGAGTCGAAGACGCCGATCGGTGAGTCGAGCACGCGTTCACGGTAGGCCAGCCACACGAGACCTCCGTCGACCGCCGGCGTCGCGTGTCTCACGTGCCGGCTCCGTACCCCTGCGCT